>NZ_CP178729.1:5210000-5480935 GCF_047324145.1 Sodalis sp. RH24 | reverse complement strand
TTACTGATATTACTGATATTACTGATATTACTGATAATGGCTTTTAATAAGCACCATCTCGTTTCAATACAACATTGATAGTTTTAAATAATATTGCTATATCATTCCACAGCGACCAATTCTTAACATACCAAGCATCAAAATATACACGAATATCATAATCAACATCATTTCGCCCACTGACCTGCCATAATCCTGTCATCCCAGGCTTAGCCATCAAATAATAACCGCATCCCCTGCGTAACGTTCAAGTTCCTTCTCAATAACAGGCCGTGGACCAACAAGACTCATCTCACCGCGGAATACATTCCAAAGCTGAGGCAATTCATCCAGGCTGGTTTTACGTATAAATTGTCCGACTTTGGTGATTCTAGGATCATTTTTCAGCTTAAAATCTTTATCCCACTCCGCCCTGGCTTCTGGGCTGTTAGCAAGCAAGTCAGCCAAAACTTCCTGCGAGTTTAGCACCATTGAGCGAAATTTAAGGCAGTTGAACTTCTTGCCATTCAAGCCTACCCTCTCATGTCCATAAATGGGTTTCCCACCATCCCGCGATACCTGATAAAGAATAAAAAGAATTACAGGCGCTAAAAATAGCATAATCAATGCTGAACCGACTATATCAAACCCGCGCTTCAAAATTCGAGACGATCGTTTTGCTAGATTATTGCTGACCCTCAGGATCATAACCTCATGACTAAAAATAAAAGACATATCGGTACCATACAAGGGTACACCACGTAGAGTCGGGATTACAGAGACAGAACGACAATCATGCTTTGCCAGGTTCTTTAACCAAAAATCCCGGTGCGCATGTTGTTCAAATTCAACAGCCACGATGAATTGTGTATTATTAACATCAACCATTGACCATAGCTCGGCCTCTGAGTGCAATACTGGCTTTCCGAGTAATGTGGTAATTTCATCCGATCCTACAGCAAAAAACGCGATAACATCAAACCCTAGAATTTCTTCACTTTGCAACGCATGATAGGCATCGCAAGCATTTTTATTCGATCCGACTATGATAGTCTGCTTTTTCCATATTCCTAAATAATTTAATATACGCTTAACCAAAGCACGGGCAAGAGGAATACTTACACAAGCAAACACCCACGTTAGGAACCATACATATCGCGACAATTCCCATTTCGAAAATGCAACAATAGCCAAGTCGATCACTGAAAATATAAGTAATGTACGTAGTACTTCCTTCAACTCGAACCAAAATGGTTTACGATAGGTATAATGTCTTAACCTTGTCCAAAACCACGTTACACAGACTATAGATAAGATGATATGAGAGTAATATCTGGCATGAATTTCACTTTTCGGTATGAATGTATAAAGATTATCGGACATCATATCAAGTATGACAAAAGCAGCAATCAAAGACAGGTTAAAAAAAAGTAAATCTGAAAAAGCTAAAGCTATTTTTGACACCGCACTTTGGAAGTAAAAATTATTTTTTTTCATATAAGCTCTTTTTAGCAATTATTTTAGACCCCACCAAAATTTTCATTAAAGTCTTTATGAATGGATTTAATTGACTTATTCAATTCTTATGTCACTACAGTAAGAAATCCATAATATCAAATCAGTACTCATTATCGGATAATATACCTGTTCGCGATATAAGAAAAAACTCATACTAAAAAAATTCAGAATAAACCTTATGAATTATAGCGAAAAGTAGGCCCGAGCTATGTCAGGCCATTGGATAAAGTTAAACTTTATAACCGTTAGGATTTTTTTCCTGCCAGTTCCAGGTATCCCGCATCATGCAATCTAGATCTCTGGCAACCGACCAGCCAAGCTCCTTTTTAGCCAGCGATGCATCAGCCCAAAATGCCGCCAAATCCCCATCGCGCCTAGGCACGATATCATAAGGTATGGTCTTGCCTGCGGCCTTCTCGAAGGCATGCACCATCTGCAGCACTGATGACCCCACCCCTCCGCCAAGATTATAAGCTTTATAACCTTTAATCTCTGCCAGATGATCCAATGCCTTTAGGTGCCCGTCGGCCAAATCCATAACATGGATATAGTCACGTACACAGGTGCCGTCTTCGGTGGGATAGTCATTGCCAAAAATTTTGAGTTTTTCCTGGCGCCCTACCGCAACCTGGGCGATAAAAGGCAATAAATTATTGGGAATGCCGTTTGGATCCTCACCAATTCGCCCGGACTCGTGAGCGCCAACCGGGTTAAAATAGCGTAATGCAATGATGGAAAACTGCGGTTCAGCCTTGGCAAAATCTGCCAGCACCTGTTCAACCATCACTTTTGACGTACCATATGGGCTGGTAGTGCCTCCGATCGGAGTAGTTTCGATATAAGGCACCGGCGCATTTTCGCCGTAAACGGTGGCGGAAGAGCTGAAGATAAAATTATGCACGCCGGCACGTCGCATCTCTTCCAATAATACTAGCGTACCGGAGACGTTATTCTGATAATACTCCAGCGGCATGCGGGATGATTCCCCTACCGCTTTGAGACCTGCAAAGTGGATCACCGCGCTAATGTCGTGATCATCGAATATACGCTGCAGGCAGTCGGGATCGCGCACGTCACCTTGGTAGAAAATAATATCTTTATCTGCCAGTTCTGACACACGATCCAGAGATATCTCGGAGGCGTTGCAGAGATTATCCAGCACCACCACGTCATCCCCACGCTCGAGTAACGACAATACCGTGTGGGAGCCGATATAGCCGGCTCCCCCCGTGACAAGAATCGCCATACAATCTCCTTGGATAACTTTAAGTGCAGCTAAACACTAAATTCTAAAGCAGGCTTTTGATCTTCTCGCGGAAATCTTTGCCCCATTTCTCGTTACGCAAGCCATAGGTAACAAACGCCTGCATATAGCCCAGCTTACGGCCACAGTTAAAGCTTTTGCCGGTCAGGTAAAGCGCATCTACCGGCTGATGATTCACCAGGGAGGCGATAGCATCTGTCAGCTGAATGCGGCCCCAGGCGCCCGGTTCGGTTTTTTCCAGCAATGGCCAGATATCCGCTGATAGCACATAGCGCCCCACCGCCGCCAAATCCGAATCTATCGTGCTCAAGTCTTGAGGCTTTTCAATGAAGGACTGAATAAGCGCATGGTCGCCCGGTTCAGAAACATCCTCATTACAACTGATAACCGAATACTCGGGCAGATGTTCGCGCGGCATGGACTGCACTAACACCTGGCTATGGCCGTTTTCATGGAAGCGTTTAACCATTGAGGCCAGGTTTTCAGTACGGTTATTATAAGTCGAGTCATCCAGCAGGATATCCGGCAACACTACCACAAACGGCGAGTCACCCAGCATCGGTTTGGCGGACAGGATGGCATGCCCTAATCCCAGCGGTTCACCCTGGCGTACGTTCATGATGGTCAGGCCTTTAGGACAGATTGCCTGTACTTCGGCTAACAAAGTGTTTTTTACCCGCGCTTCCAGTAATGCCTCCAACTCGTAGGAGGTATCAAAGTGATTTTCGATAGCGTTTTTTGAGGCATGGGTTACTAACACAATTTCTTTAATGCCTGCCGCCGCGCACTCTTCCACCAGGTACTGGATCATCGGTTTGTCGACGATCGGCAGCATCTCTTTAGGAATGGCCTTGGTTGCCGGTAGCATATGCATACCCAGACCGGCGACAGGGATAACGGCTTTCAATGTTTTCATTCAATAATTACCCAGAATATAAGAAGAGACATCACTCGTTGAAGTTAGTAACAATCATAGCACCTGCTGCCGGGATCTGATTACTCGCTTCTCAGAATATCGAGCAGTGCTGCGGTTTTTTCACGCATCAGGCCTGGGTTGCCCCTGCTCTCGACATTCAACCGTACCACGGGCTCAGTATTGGAACTGCGCAGATTAAAGCGCCAGTCCGCAAACTCCACGCTGATACCGTCCGTATGGTCGACATTAAGCGCATCTTTTGAATAGGCATCCAGCACACGTTTGATGGCTGTTTTGGGATCGCCTAGAGAGCTATTGATTTCACCCGATGCCGGATATGCTGACATACGGTCGTTGACAAGTTCGCCAAGGGTTTTGTTTTTGATACTAAGCAATTCCGCAACCAGTAACCACGGGATCATGCCGCTATCACAGTAGGCAAAATCGCGGAAATAGTGATGCGCACTCATTTCTCCGCCATATATGGCGTCTTCCTTGCGCATCCGTTCTTTGATAAAAGCATGGCCAGTCTTAGACATCACTGGCGTTCCACCCGCCGTTGATACGATGTCAATGGTATTCCAGCTCAGGCGAGGATCGTGGATAATCTTGCTGCCGGGGTGTTTTTCCAGGAATGCTGCGGCCAATAGGCCTACAATATAATAACCCTCAATAAAGTTTCCCTGCTCGTCAAACAGAAAGCAGCGGTCGAAGTCGCCATCAAATGCGATGCCGATATCCGCGCCAGATTTTTTTACCGCATCGGTTGTATCCTGCCGACACTCCGGCAATAGCGGATTAGGGATACCATTGGGAAAATTACCGTCCGGCTGGTGATGTACTTTAACAAAATTCACCGGCGCGCCTGCATGTTTAAATCGTTGCTCTATTGCATCGACCACATGCCCCGCTGCACCATTGCCCGAATTGATGGCTAACGTCATTGGGCGGGTGAAATTGGCCAGGTCGATATACCCCATCAGGTGATCGATGTATGCCTCAAGGATGGATATTTGGCGGTAGCTACCACGTTTATCCGCTTCGACTGATGCAAATGAATTTTCTTCCGCCAAACGTTGTATATCGCGCAGACCGGTATCCCCACTGATGGGACGCGAGTTTTCCCGCACCAGTTTCATACCGTTATAGTTAAGGGGATTGTGGCTGGCGGTAACTTCTATGCCACCATCGACACCTAAATGAAAAGTCGCAAAATAGATTTCCTCTGTGCCGCTAACACCGATATCCAACACATCGGTACCCGCATCTCGCAGGCCATTGGCCAATGCCAATTTTAACGACTCGCTGGTCAGGCGCACATCACCACCCACGACCATCGTTTTAGGTTTAAGAAATTCACCATAGGCCCGGCCAATACGGTAGGCAATATCCTCGTTGAGTTCATCACCGAGTTTTCCGCGGATATCGTAAGCTTTAAAACAAAAAAGTGTTGTCATGAATCCCCTCAAATTATTATCAAAGACTATAATGATCTTTTATTCGAATAATATCGTCTTCACCAAGATAAGATCCTGATTGTATTTCTAGGAGCTCCAAAGGAATCTTTCCGGGGTTCTCAAGCATATGGATAGCACCTACTGGAATAAAGGTAGACTGATTTTCAGTAATCAGATAAGATTTTTCATCGAGAGTAATACGTGCTGTACCAGACAACACTACCCAGTGTTCTGCGCGATGATGATGCATCTGTAGAGAAAACATACCGCCGGGTTTGACGGTAATACGATTTACATTGAATCGCGCTTCGTTTACTACAATATCACTACGGCCCCACGGCCTGTAGGATTCTCGGTGGCGCCTATATTCACTTCTGGCGCTGCTTTTTAAATATTCAACAATTTTTTTAACATCCTGCACTTTCGATTTATCGACAACTAAGACCGCATCCTTAGTATTAACAATCACTAAATTATCCACACCGATAGCTGCGACCAACTTTTCATCGGTATTGATATAACAATTATTCGTGTCATGTAAAAAAACATCACCTGTTAGGGCGTTGCTATTGATATCCTTATCGTTCACTTCCCATAAGGCGGACCAGGAACCGACATCGCTCCAGCCAGCGTTAAGCGGGACCACGATCGCCACAGATGTTTTCTCCATTACTGCATAATCGATCGAATCATCAGGACAGGCTAAGAAAGCGTCTTTCTTAACTCTGATAAAATCTTGTTCAACATCTGGCTCAGGTGTTTCAATCGCTTTTTCACAAGCAGCTAAAATATCGGGTCGGTATTTACCTAACTCACTCAAATACTGTTTTGCACTGAATAGAAACATTCCGCTATTCCAGTAATACTCACCGCAGGCCAGATACTCAAGTGCCGTCATAGAATCCGGTTTTTCAACAAACCGATGGACTTTATATGCATTCGGGTCATCATTATTAACCGGGTCTCCGCGCTGAATATATCCATATCCTGTTTCTGGCCCGGTGGGTACTATACCAAAAGTAACCAAATTCCCTGCCAACGCATAGGGAATCGCAAGATTTATCGCTTGATGAAAGGCGCCGATATCTTCAATTACGTGATCCGCCGCCAGCACCAGCAGTAAGGGATTCTCTCCTTTTGATGTTGCGCTTAAAGCTGCTAAAGCAATTGCTGGTGCCGTATTACGGCCCACCGGCTCTAAAATGATGTTACCTGCAAGGTGATCGATCTGCCGTAATTGTTCAGCAACCAAAAAGCGATGTTCTTCATTACAAATTACTAGCGGCTCACTAATATCCATTCCTTCCAGCCGCGTCAATGTCTCTTGGAGCATGGAAAGTTTGCCATGCAGCTTTAGAAATTGTTTAGGATAAAGCTCACGGGACATCGGCCAAAGACGACTACCTGTACCCCCGGCCATTATCACAGGAAGTAGCATAATTTTTCCTTTTAGACGTCGAATTAACATTAAACGAGGAAATAAAAAACAAGATATCTAATATAGATAAATAAATATGATATATTAATGCAATATAAATATCATCATCACTGATTTTATACAAAATTAAACAAGGTGTTAAAATTTTAAAAACAATTCACTTTAATTATAAATTATCTAACTTATAGATATTACTTGGAAGAATCTTGCAAAGTCGGCTATAAGTGACGTAAGTACTAAAATAAATTCTCAAAAAAAAATTTGAAACTTAGCAAGGATATTATTCTTGAGAAAAGACATGGTTAAGACTTTCAATAATGGTAGCGTCACCGAAAAGATAATTGATTTGACTTAGCTTTTGCTGCGTAAACTCTGCTCTTGGAGGAATTTCACCTAAAGAAGCGGTCATATTTTGTAAGTCATTAAAACATATCACACATTCAGAACCTAACTGACGTTCCGCCCATGATAGAAAATCACTTTTTACACAGATAACACGTGCATGATTTGTCAAAGCATAAAAAAAACTGCCACTCACAATCATATCAACATCCGAATGACTTATGATCACACCTTGTGAGCGATTAAGGAGTTCTCGAGCTTTATCATCACTAATATATCCTGCAGATATAGTAATGTTATCTCCAGCTAATTTTTTTAGATAATCGACATAATCATTATCATCATAATTACCTGCTATGATAAGTTTTTTATCAGTCGGAAATGCCGTTATTAAATCATGTAAATTTTTATATTTAACGATGCGTCCAAAAAAAACAAACAAATTAGGCTCAAATTTTTGTTCTAAATACGGTATTGATAGTAGAGGATATTGATATAGCGGGTGTGGAACATAATATCTTTTACTAGTCGAACATGTTGGTGAATGGACAATACTATACGTGCACAACGCCTCTAGAAAATTGACACTATTTTTGACCTTATCAATATCTGGGCCATAAGTATGATGAGGGAATAAATTGTGTCTTACAAAAACAGTCTTCTTTGACACTAATTTTGCTAAAGCAAATCGCACGAGAACTTTAAATATGGAAAACTTACTATACCGCCCTTCTTTATTTACCAATCTTGAATCAAGCCAATTAAAAAAAATAACATCATATTTAAAAAGATTAAGCTTAATTACATCCATCATGATATTTTTATAATATAACTCATTAACATTACCATAATGAGATAGTATATTACGAAATCGTGCCGTATATCCATTCACGTTTTCCCCATCTGGAGGGAAATATAAAATTTTCATAAAAAAACCTCATGCATTGGGAATTACCACTTCTGTAAAAAGAATAAAATTTGATTTTATAATTGTGGGGTTCGAAAAATTCAATAATTTCATTACCATAGATCATAAGGAAAAGCTGAGATCAATCCCTTAGTTATTTTTGGTAAATCAACTGGCTTAGCATGCTCAACATCAAAAGCATCCTGAACCTTACTTACGGTAGGGTATTTCTGTCTTCCACTGCCAAAGTAATAATCATCATATTTAAATCTAGACTCGCCGCTATTATTATCAAGAAATACTGCGGGGATACCATAAGCTTCTGCAATTATCAGTCTATGCAAAGAACCTGATATAACGAATGAACTATTTACAATATTACGTGTAAACGAAATGGCACCCTGTCGCGGTGTGCATATATGCTTGCTAAATTTACTATAATTATTAAAATCTTCATTCATATGCGGAATGACAATAAAATCACGTTTTAAATTTTCATCTAAAAGTAATTTTTTATTAAAAAGAAGAGGCAACAATAACCCGGGGTCTCCATATATTTCAGGCACGGAGATTCCTCTTTTATTTAAATAATCTTTTGTAAGGGGTCCCCTAACTGCTCTCACATCAAGATCGATAAAGGAAATTTTTGGATCAACAAGTTTACCATTGACACGCACACCGAATGCAGTCACCTGTTTTAGCAAAATGAATAACCGAACCTATTGAAAGCAACTTATTTTTGGAATAAGATTTTCCATTAATCTCTTTATCTTTCAAAGCTAACATGTGTTCAACGATTACTTTCGCTAAATGTAACCACTTGCATTTGCAATACCGTCTTTATGTTCCTACTAAGTCGCTGCCAATTTTCTAAGTCTATTAGTATTGATAATATTTGAAAAATTTATATTTAGCATTTATTGATATTTCCTGCGAAGTTATATATAGCAAAATTGATTATGATAGTAATTGTTGGATAATAATAAAGTATAGGCTGATTATTAGTATAGTATGAATAATTAAGTTGCTTAGGCCAATAAAACAATTTTCATGAAATAATTACACCGCAAAAAATACCATTACAGTAACAAGCATAAGTGTTTTAATTAATATGTAAAGCTTTAGCATCAGCACCTCACCAAGGAAAAGAATATAGCATGAATTATTAAAATATATCATCATCATTTTAATTTATAACACTATTATTTCCGCCTAGTGCGACCATCTTAGATAGTATTTTTATAATTTATTTAGCCTAATGAGCCAAAATTTAGCTTATTCGATAATACTTTTAAATAATAAAAACTAGATTAGCTGATCAATGTTTATAAATTATTTCAAGTAATAGTCGTAAAATGTTCTTTTTCTGGTGGGATCAATCGTGATTATATAATTTTTTTTGTAGCTAAGTTTATATATTTTAATTTTATCATTTGTAATTTTCTCATTATCTTTTTCATTAAATTCTTTACTCAGCAAAGAATCCAGCATATGTCTATTATCACCATATGCTGGCATGATATCTATCTCATTTCTAACATCGTCGAAAGAATCGTATGCGATTTTTATTATATAATCAATTAAGAAATAATCTATCATTCCATCATGAAACATCCAATACTCAAAAAGAAAATCCCGTAAAAAAGGATAGTAATTTATTATTCCTATTAGAAGACATACAATAACCTGCCCATTTTCCATTAGAAATGGTAATGAAGTCTTGAACTGTATTGCTCTTCAAAGTAAAAAAAGATGACTTAAAAAATTCCTCGGGAATAGGTTTTAAACATAATAATGTAGCATCAAGCCAAATTCCCCCGTTGGTACTCAGAAGCTCGGCTCGTAATATATCTGAAAAATGTGTTTTTGTGATTATCCCACGCTTATATTTGCTTATTATATGTTCAGGCAAATTAGTGTAAAGACTGAAATTTTCATCAGTTATTATTATAACATCAAGCCCTCTAACTGATGACCTTATGCTATCAATACATCTCTGGACTATGTAAGGTGCATTATCCTGCCCTTGAAACCAGCAAACCCAAACAGTTGTTAATTTTACGGCGTCGTCGTAATTATTAGTGAAATTTGAATATTTGCTGATCAAAAGACCGTGTTCAGATTTCAATTGCTTAGCAATAAGTCTATTTTTAAGTTCATTTAGCTTGTGTCCAAAAAAATTAGATTTCTTTGAATTAATTTTTTTTACGACTTTAGAATGATAGTTATAATCTTTGATACGAATTTTATGAGTTTTAATCGCATTGACATTCCTTTAAGCGTCTTGAGTATCAATGACAAGAGAAAGCTTTCATATAACCTGTGAAGGTCAAAAATCAGAGTCTATTAAGACTAGAGCGGTGAAGCAGCCTTAAGTAGGCTATTCTTGATAATTAATATTATACATGTAAATTACATATTATTTATTACCGTTAATTAATGTTAACATTACATAAATATTTGACAATTGTAAATACAAAAAATTATTTCTAATCAGCACTCGAAAGTACATGTTCATTCTTATTAAGAACGCTAGTAATGCTTTTCATAGCTGTCCCTAGCGCTGGAGATGTTATCTTTCGATTAGTTAAATGATGAATTCAAGCCGTTTCAAATAAAAAATACAAAGACTGATAACTTACCATATCACTGCTTACTGCTTACTGCTTACTGCTTACTGCTCACTAAAGAAATTATACGGATGATTCTTAACACTACTTAAATAGTATATGCCTTTTCATATATTAAAATTTATTACTAAAAAACATATATTGCATAAATTTCGAAAAACCATTTATTAAAGAGAGTCATTTTGATTATTTATCACAATAAATTTTATAGGTCACCTAAGCATCACATAAAATTCAAATGTAATTTGATATTTTTAATTTTTATTAATTATTTTTATGTAAAAAACAACCTCTTCGCAGCTCAAGCACATTTCCTTAATTGAGTTCAAATTTAATGAAATAGTTGCCCTAGAACCATTTATTTTACTTTGATTCTCTAACAGATCATTGCTAACTGTTAACGCAGTTATTGCAGATATTTCTTTATGTGATTTTGCAGAAATATCTATAGTTTGAGGGGCTTTCTTAGGTGAAAAATAAAGAGCATAAATTTCTTTTTTATTACCAACATTAAAACCTGATATTCGAATGTTTTCATTATTTACTAATATTGACGATTTACTAGACAACTTACTCAAGTTCCCATCACCGACAAGATTATTCAATGTTTGTAACTCAATGCCGTTTTCTGTAAGTATATTTTTTTTGTCCGGCGCAACTGTAGATAATGCTCTTTGTGAATTACCGCCATTTGCCCATGCCGGATACCAAAAAGAAACATATTTTTCTGGATTATCCCAATTATGATTGAGAGCCCACTCTAACCTAAACAAGTATGCCTTACTCACCAAAAATGGACCGTCTCTAAATCCCATTTCTGTTTCCCAAATTCCTTTAACTTTATTAGTTGCGACGTATTTATTGTATAGAGGAGTATAATACTTTCTTGGGCCATAGTGAAAATCTATGATATCGGTAAATTTCCATGCATCATGATAATCTAACACACTCATAAGCTCATTAAAAGAGTTTGATATTGGCCAACCTCCGAATACTACAAAGCTTCCATTTTTCTTAATAATTTTTGCAGCAGGTATATAAATCTTATCTATATAATCCTGATTATTTCCAATCCAAAATCCAGCCTTCTTAGTGGGCTCATTCCAAATCTGGAAATAATGTATATTATATGGCTCCCGTGAATATCGATTGACTGCCTCTGTGACAAATTGTAGCCAAGCCTGATAATTGTTGGGTTCGGAAGATTTTTTATTGAGTACAGTTTGATAAAATTTTGGTGTATAAGCTAACATAGGTAACACTTTCAGATTCTGAGCAGATGCTTGTTTTACTTTTTCATCAAACTTTGACCAATTGTAAACTCCTTTCTGAGATTCAACATCTATCCAAGATAAATCTTGCCGAACCCATCCTATACCTAATTTATCCGAATAATTATTGGGTAAAAGGTAATTAGTACCTGACATATCCTTAAAAAATACATCTGATGCTATAGACGATGTAGAAAAGAATAGAAAAACGAACAAACTCACAAAAAAACCTGTTTGCCTTATATAATAATTCATATCTAAACGTTCTCCGAAATATAGGACAAATCATGATTTAAAATCATCTATTTAATTTAATTATAAGGTTGCTAAAATTAAGCATATGTGACAAAAACCTCTTTTATTTACGAATCTTGGAGAAATAGAACCCACTTAGTTTCTACGTATTCATAATATTCTTTAGTAAAGCGTTCCTCAGAGAATTTCTCAGCATTTTTACGGCAAGAATGTGGTGATATTTTATCAGATATTTTTTCAAAATAATTAATTGCCGCAATCAAAGCATCTGTACTTTGTTCTTCGAAAAAAACGCCTGTTGGCTCAGACTTACTATTGCTATCGTAAGGAATTACAGTCTCTAATGCTCCCCCTCTACCAAAGGCAATAACAGGAGTACCGCAGGCTTGTGCCTCTAGAGGTATGATTCCAAAGTCTTCTTCAGCTGCAAAAATGAAAGCTTTAGCTTTACCCATTTTTTCACTCAAGATCTCGAAGCTTTGGTACCCTAACAACTGTACATTTTCGCCAGCAAGCTGATTTATTTTATTAAACTGCGGACCATCTCCAATTACAATAAGTTTTTTATCAGGCATGCTTTTAAACGCTTCGACGATAAGATCTATTTTTTTGTAAGGAACCATTCTCGAAGCTGTAAAATAATAATCTTCTTTATTCGTAACTAGGTCAAAATCATTTATTGCCACATTGGGATAGATAACATCTGCTTTTCTGCCATAAACCTTTTTGATTCTTTTAGCTATATATTTAGAATTAGCAATGAAATAATCAACGCCTGCCGCTGTTCTGTAATCCCAAATTCTAATTTTATGCAATAACCAGCGAGCAACTAACCCCTTAAATTTTTTATTAGCTAGATTACTTTCTTTCAGATATTGATGTTGCATATCCCAGGCATAACGTATTGGGGAGTGGCAATAACAAATATGTAATTGATTTGGTCCGGTAATTACACCTTTCGCTACTGCGTGACTACTGCTAAGAATAATATCGTATTCTGAGAGATCAATTTGCTCAACAGCAAAAGTCATGAATGGTAAGTAAGCGCGGTATTTTTGCTTAGCAAAGGGAAATTTTTGTATAATTGATGTTTTCACATTTTTACTTAATAAGAAAGATCTGTCATTATTGCTGAGAAAATCAACCATTGTATAAATTTGAGCAGTGGGGAACGCTTTAATAATAGCTCCAAGTACTTTCTCTCCTCCCCCAGGATTCACTAACCAATCATGTATAATCGCGATCTTAGCTTCTGAAATATCTTTATTCATTTATGTCTGATCACCTCAAGTGGTATAAATTTCTTTTATTTTCTTTTTATATAATTCATGGCTAAATATTTTTTCTTCTAATATTTTATTTTGCTTTCTTCTCTTTATTGCCATATCAATTACATTTGGAAGAGAAGAACCATTTTCAAAGTCAAAAAAGAAAAAATATTTCGTTAATTCAGCCATTTCTTTTAATCCACCATAATTTGGTACTAAAACAGGTAAACCTTGTTTTGCGGCTTCGATAATGGAAATTGGTGCATTTTCAACCCAGAGTGATGGTAAGACGAATAGGTCATAGTCTCTTATCAGAACTGGCAGATGCTCTCTTGGAATAAATCCATGAGCTATTATTGTTAATTTTGTAGTATTTATCTCTCTATGAGTAATTTGTGATAAATCTTCTCCAACACCAAAAATATGTACTTCGTAATATTTATCAGTATTTTTTTCAAGTAAGGAAATAAATTTATTCAGCCCTTTTTCAGGCGTCACTCTTCCAATAAACACTATTTTTATGGGGTTATCAGAATCTCCTTTTTCATAAAACCTATATCCATCTGCAGTATTTCCGTTTTCCTCATTGATTTTATCCGCTAGATCAATTGGATTTCTGATAACAAGAATTTTTTGCTTAACTCCATATATTTCAAATACTTCCTTGAGAAAATAACTAGGCGAAACTATTACATCTATTACATTTTGCGCTAACAGTATTTTATAATTAACAAAATGCTGAATTTTTTTTAGAAATGAATGAAAAAAAGAACGTTCGTCAAACATATAAAAATACGATATGTTTTTTTCTTTATAAGAGAAATTTTTTCGTCCTGCTTTCGGTAAAGTATTGAAAGCCACTATTTGGACAAATCAAGTGATAATCATGTGCCGTGAAAATAACTTTAAATTTAATTGAGCATAACTTCGCGACTTTCATCGCTATTAATACACTCGGACTATTAAAAAGTGATAATAGTTATGTAGATGAATCACATCTGGTTTAAATTTCAATATATTATAAATTGTGATTAGAAAATATTTTAAGTGAGAAAATATAGGAAAATGGGTTGGTTTTACCAGTTTGAATAAACCACTTTATTTGTAAAATTTAATTGTTCAGATATTTTTATTGTATCCCTAAAAACGGATTCAGCCCCCCCCCCTTCATATTGGTCGGCAATATGTAATATTTTCAAAAACTCATATATCAGACTCCATTAACTTTGTATAAAATCCTTTTTACAAAAGGCATTTTCTTATTAATCTGATATTTTATATACAATGGTATGGCTGATGAGGAGTAGTGTCTTGCAAACTCAACAATACTTATATTTTCATTTCTGTTAATTTTATCTTGCAGATAGAGATTTGCAAGGTTCTCTTTATTAAGTATGCTAGAATGTTTATTAATAAACATTTCATATCCAATTTTAGCTTTAGGTGAATTAGATATTCTCCCTTCTTCATGATCAATGTTCATTTTATAATTAAGTTTATTAATTTTGTAACCATTACCGCATAATTGAGTCACTCTTACCCAAGCATCATAATCTTGCCAGGCCGGTAAGGATATATCAAAGCATCCGGCACGAACGAAATCTTCACGTTTAATAAATATTTGATTTCCAACAATATTTTTATTTAGAAGTTGAGGCAATGTAACTAATCCGGTCTTCATTGGCTTTTTTATTAGACCCTTCGTGGTATTCATTATAAAGCCTGAACATAGGTATGCGTATTGTCCGAGTTTTTTGGAGCCCAAAAAATCTTCTAATCGGCTGGGTAAAAACTCATCATCATCATCTAATCCGGTAATATATTCCCCATCGGCTATTTGAATCAAACGGTTTCTCGAGAAGCAAGCTCCTTTTGGTGTGGCATTACGAACAAACACAAAATTTTCAAACTTGTTCTTATATTTATTTACTACATCTTCATATGAAGAGGATGAGCCATCATCACAAACAAGGACTTGAAAATTTTTATAAGATTGTTGTACTAAGGAATTCAAAGCTCGGTCTAAAAATAACGGTCGGTTATGCGTAGGTATGTAAACACTTATGGTATTCCCCATTTTTTTTCCTTTAATTTATTGTATCTCAAGCTAATAAAACGAAAGAGAAACCTAATAGAAAATATTAATACTATTGTTCTAATATGAGCTTTATACGTTCACGCTCATTTAACTGTGGTCTGTTGCGGTAGTTCATATAACAGATGCCAAAATAGAGAAAGAAGGGCAACATTTGTGACGGCGTGGTAATACGATGCTCAGTAGCCGGCTGAAAAAATACAGGACCAAAATGCCAATGCTAGTGCAAGACCTGCAGAGGAATCATGAAGTTGTATTCGTTTTATTTCTTTATTCAATTGGTTGAAAAGATATATATATAAAACAAGACCCACAATTCCTAACTCAGCGAGTATCATCAAAAGAGAATTATGAGCATGACTTGCAGTATGTGCTATGATTGCATTCTCTTTTACAGACCAAACATGAGGAATGATATCCACATATTTATAGAACAAATCATCGAAACTACCGAACCCCATGCCAAACAGTGGAGAATGTAGGAAATTGTCAAATGCGCGAGGCCATAAAAAATAAAGTCTATCTATATAAGTACTTGCTCTAGCAAAGGCAACATTAACGTTAGCATCAGTGTTTGAACTCGCTGACATGACCTTACCCATTTGTAGCCAGTCCGGATAAGTAGTCATAACAATCCCTATCTGTAAAGCAACAAATAACACAAAAACAAAACTGCTTTTCTTGAATTTAATAAATGAATAGCCTATTGCAAACATTATAGCTAATATACTACCTCGCGAATTTGTCATCCATAAAAAAGCTAAAAAGACGACACTATATATTAAGTATTTTAACTTTCTTTCCTTTAAAAAAAATCCTACAGCTATTGAAGCAACTACAGAATAAAAGCCACCTGCAGCATTATGAGATTCGAAAAAAAAGTGGCGAACGGATGCATCACCTCCAGCTTCCGGCGGTACTACAACAGCCCCGATTGCTGATATTACAATAAAAAAAGGAAATGTGAGATTAATTAATTTTTTGATATCAAAAATTATTTTTACTGGCGTAAAGATAAAAATGAATAAGACTAAATAGCTTATTATAAAGTTTCCATCCCTTCTATAAAAATCGAACTCCATAAATGATTCAGGGTTGTAACATAATGTTGAAATAATAACATAGCTAAATAATGCAATAATGCTTACTTCTATTTTTTTTAAGTTTGTACCTTCATTACGATAACATAGGCCAAGAAAAGCCAGCGGGAAAGTTAAAATAATCGCAGTGCTAACTGGCACATAGTTTGTTACGCAAAAGCTAAAAGAAAGCAATACGATGATCTTAAAAAATGTTTTCACATTATTACCTTTGTTGTTATGAAGATACATTTTATTTATATTATAGTTTCTTTTCATATACTGCATGCATACCACATACAACATTTACATTCACTTGAAAATTTGCCAATTTACTTTCGTTGCAATCTATATAAACACAGAAGCAAGCAAATAAACTCAATTGAACCAGCAGCTTGTTTGAAAGTAGACATTATAAATGGAAAGATTATAATGCATGCATCCCAAACTAAATCTTAACCCTATCCTAAATTAGACTTCAACTGGTTCTGCCACAATATTTTGCACCATACATTACCATTCGTGTCAAATAAGCCGCTTATCGGATGAGATGAACATTATCTATTAGCCTGATTTTATTTATCAGGCTATGCAGGTTTTCTTCAATGCTTTTCTTTATTACAGAAAAATGCGATAATCACATTCTTTAGCTGGGTTGGATTCATTTTTTATCCTTAGAACCATAATCATATTGATAGTATCCATATCCATCTCCCGCATAATGATTGGAAGCACGACGAACTATTGCGTTTAGTATTACGCCTTTGATATCTATTCCATTATTTTCAAATCGACGAATGCTTGTTTCCACTTGCTTTATAGTATTTTCTTCAAACCTTGTTACCAACAAAGACGTCCCACACAAGCCACCAATTATCGCGGCATCTGTCACAGCGAGTATCGGAGGGGTATCAATGATGACTATATCGTAATTTTCATTGGCCCATTCGAGAAAATCTGAGAATTGCTTTCGCATTAATAATTCAGATGGATTGGGAGGTATTTGCCCACGCCCTATAAAATCAAGATTTTCAACTTCATCAATTTTCTCGAGCATATTTTCTGGATTTTCACGTCCTAAAAGAATACTTGATAAGCCTTTATTAGCGCTTGTTTTTTCTGCATGGTTTTTAAGAACCTCATGCAAATATCCTTTTCGTAAATCGCCATCAATTAACAAAACTTTTTGCCCGGCTTGGGCCAAAACAATGGCAAGGTTTCCACAGATGAAGGATTTACCTATACTGGGGCTAACACCTGTAATCATAAGTATTTTATTTTTTGCTTCGATCATAGCAAAATTCAAACTTGTGCGCAGACTACGGATGGATTCCAGAGCTATATCTGTTGGATTGCCTAGTGCAAGTATATTTTGGGAAATCGAATCCTTGCCTCTAAGTTTCGAATTTCTGTCATGCTCGAGCTGCCAGTTAGATATTGGAATGGTTGCATACACATTTATTCCATTCGATTCTAATTCTTCTGGACCATTAATCCCTTTATGCAAAGCCTTATGAAGTAAGGTTGATGCAATTGCTATGACTAATCCAGCAAAAAATCCTAATAATAAAATCAAGGCCTTTTTAGGTGCTATTGGCGAAAGGCGAGTTAGGGCATTGTCAATTATCCTCACATTACCAACAGTGCTTGCCTTGGCAATATCCAATTGTTGCTGTCGATTCAATAGTTGCATATAAACTTCTTGGCCAACTTTAACTTCCCTCGTTAGCCTTAAAATTTGTTGCTGGGTATCCGGTAAACCGCTGACTCTTTTGGTTAATGCTGCTTTTTCTTGCTCTAAAACTTTTCTTTTCTCTAATAGTGCTTTATAAGAAGGATGATCTTTAGTATATAACTTTGAGATATCACTTTCTTTAAAGGTCAATTCATTCAATTGCGCGTCAAGTTGTACAATTGTATCTAATAATGATTTAGCTTCTAACGATAAATCAACAGAATTATTTTTGCTTCGGAAATTATTTAGAGTATCTTCGGATTGGTTTAAAGTACTTTGAACAGTCGGTAATTGTTGCTTGATAAAGTCTAAACTTTTCCCCGCTTCTTCTGTTTTACGATTTACGTTCTGAATTAAATAGTTTTCAGAAATATTTTCTAAAATAGTGCTAGCTTTGTACGGATCGGCATCATCATAAGTTAGGCTCAATATGCCGGTATCTTTTCCTTTATCTGCAACGTCAAATGATGATAAAATCAGATTGTAAGCAGCTAAAAAAGGTATTTTGGTTAATGTAAATTCAGCACCAGGTTTTGCATTGATGTTTGCAACTCTGATTGTAATACCATTATTATTATATGTTTCACCTTTGGAGCCCTGTAGTAAAACTTTATTATCATCTGTGAGTATTTCAAACTTTGTTTCATCAATGATTTTTAAATTATATGGAATATTAACCATTTTATCGGGCACAGAAAACAAAGATATGCTTACAGTTTCATCATTATTTTTAGTAAGCCTAGCCAATGCTTCGCCTATTATAGGAAGATATTTTCGTGTAACTATTGTATCGAAATTCAGTTCGGTGACAGTTTTACCAATGACCATCCTAGATTTGATTAATTCAATTTCGGTACTTGACGCTGGTTCGGTTGCAGGATTTAAGCTTTCTAAAACAGCGCTTTGCGGAGTTTTCTCGACCTGAATTAATGAATCAGCCCTATAGATAGGAGTAGCAAGAATAGCATATATTATCGCCAGCACTGTGAAAATCAGTGTTATTGATAAGATTATCCATTTATTGTCAATTAGAGTACCAAATATGCGACCGATATCGATCTCATCATTGTTATCCTGCTGGAACGGAAGTTTATTTTTATTAATCATTGCAGCCCTTAATTCGCAATTAAATGTTGAGCCCATTTTTGAGCTGAACTATCGAGCAATTGATATACAGATCGAAATACTGCTTCACTCATTCTATATGGATCCGGTATATCTCTTTTTCCAATCCAATGTCCATACAGCATTATTTTCCCTCTCACTTCAGGAGCTATGCTGCAGACGGCATGATAGTGATTCTTTTCCATTACCAGTATCAGATCATGCCCCCTACACATCGATGGCGTTAGTTGTCTAGCATGATGCCCCGACAAGCATAATCCATTCTCGCTAGCAATAATTTCAGCTGTCTTGTCCGCCGAGTGCCCAACTAACGCCTGGATTCCAGCGGATGTTACCTTTTTTGATGTCGTATATTTTTTCAAAAGTTGTTCACCAGTAGGTGAACGACAAATATTGCCTACACATACAACAAGGATATTATCAAACATTTATCCGTCACCAAGCCCCTGAATTGTGGGCACCATCAGATACTGAACGCACGCCACTAATCGTAGGTACTAATTGTCCAATAACACGATTCCAGCGTGTTATTGGTGCTGTGGTCACATATACCATATCGTAGGGCTGAAGCTTGAATTCAGTACTAAGAATCAACGAGGTTGCATCTGAGAGATCTAGCTGATAAACATTCGCAAGTTTTGAGCCAGGTACTTTGTTTGCAATCGGCCTGATTACAAAAATACCTGTTGCATTTGAAGTCACTTGATTAATGCCTTCCGCGTTCCCTAAAGCTTCCGTCAACGTCATACCACTACGATCCATTTTCAAAGTGGATTGGCGGACAACTTCTCCCATCACAAAAACTTTCAGGTCATCATTTCGCGGCACAAAAAGGATATCGCCTGGATAAAGTAAATGATTTTGCTGCAAATCTCCGTTTTGCATCAATGCTTGTAGTGAAATGATCTGTTCTTTATTATTGTGTGTTAGGACGACATTTCTCCAATCGGCATCTGCTGAGAGTCCCCCTGCTTTATTGATAGCATCAAGAATGGTTAAAGGGACATTTGTGATTGCTTGCTCACCTGATTTCGCCACCTCACCAGTTACATATGCTTTTTGAGAACGGAAGGTCGCTATGCTTACATCTACCTGAGGACTTTCAATAAATTGTGCCAGCCGGTTTGACATTTCAGTTCTCACATCCGTAACTGTGCGACCTAGTACATTCACTTTTCCGATGTACGGATAGAAAATAGTTCCATCTGAGTGTACCCAATTACCCGAATCCCCGGCACTCCGAAATGTTCCTGATGGTGTTGTTAATTCTGGATGATCCCATACAGTCACAGATAGTACGTCTCCAATACCAATTTTGTACTCATAGTCTTGTAATTCACGATCTAGCAGACTATTGCTTTGGGCTATATGTGGCTTAGAGCGCATTTGTTCGATTAATGAAGGCGAAATTGCAAACACGTTAACATATTGACCGATATCAAAATTAGCATCATCCGCTTTAATCACCGTCTTGCCCCTGGTAGACATATTTGAACCGGGAACTACAGTGCATCCGCTAAGCACGCTGAGAGATACCAAAAGCGGCATCAACTTAAGTTTTGTTTTCATCATTGAGTTATCATCACTATCGCTGTTGCTCGGGTAAAAAGCGTGTCCATGTGTGGTAGCGCCTTACGCAAGTGTGTTAATGCCAAAAAAGCCCCAAAAGTTAGCGCTGTTCATCATTTTACTTCCCATGCCCTGCCTGTTCACCATCACGGTCTCACTGTGCAATGCACATCACTCAAGTCGCGTTATCACTAATTGACCAAAAATAGCAGATAAATTCAACTATAAACCTGATCATTCTGCACATATTTGATCAAGTATTCATTTATGCAAAGGTTCATCATCGCCTTACACCATGTTCAGCATAGAGAATAGCCGCTTCTATTGAGGAATGCTGGATTTGTCAGCAAAAATCAGCAGAATTTCTGCTTAGTAACAAATTTATTTATCACTAAAGCTTTTACCCCGTTGGCCGATACAGATGAGCATCTCATTCCAGTCAGAGAATAGGTCATTTTTTAGCCAATATTGAGACTTTATGTACTACCGTAAAACCGAAGCCATAACACATTGCCAATCGACGGCATTGTCATGACACGCACGTTTATCGGTTGACTGATCAGATCACAGTTTGATTACCGGTCCGTTTGAGGCTGGGGGATATACTTGTGCCTTGGTTACGTAAAAACACGCTACCGCCCTTGGCTTGTAGCTACCAATGCACTGGTGGTCTTTTTTATCGGGTTCCGGTCGTTTTTAGGTCAAAATCTGCAGTGGTTCACGTATCTTTGTGCGCGGTCAGTCACAAAACCGCACTTTCCATGCCTATCTTTTGACCAAAAACAATATAATTGGCACAACATATGCCTCATCATTGTTATACTAATTATTAATTATCTCTTTACAAGGTTTCGATGACCCCTGCGCCACGTTTTAGGAATAAGACTACCCTCAGGTTTGTTGCGCCAAGACGACAATTGCCTATAATTTCACCACTTCCGCAGTTTATGCTTGCGATCTGCTTGAGAAATAACAATTTCTTATCCAGCATACTCTTTAAGCGAAGCGCATCCATTTAGCAGCTCATTAACATTAATAAAGCAACTCGATAATAACCAGTTTGAGTTAGTTCAACCTGCAAGTCAGTGATAGGCGCTGCATATTAATTAATGATGCTAATGTTTTGTTCATATATCATTTTTACCCCTTTATAGCTCCATCACCCCTCTGCTATCGCCGCTGGATGTAATGATCGGTTGAGTTTTGCCGCGTTACCTCCCATCATTCCCCTGAAACAGTCATTGATATAGGTAAAGTAACGATTATGGAATGGATCGCCGATCCGACGATTTGGGCAGGCCTGGCGACGCTTATCGTGCTGGAGCTGGTGTTGGGCATCGACAATCTGGTGTTTATCGCCATCCTGGCGGAGAAGCTGCCGCCGAGCCTGCGGGATCGGGCGAGGATAGTGGGCCTGGCGTTTGCCCTGCTGATGCGTTTGGTGCTGCTGGCGTCGATGTCCTGGCTGGTGTCGTTGACCGCACCGCTGTTTAGCGTCTCCGGACACCCCTTTAGCGCCCGCGACCTTATTATGCTGGCCGGTGGTGTGTTTTTGATCTTTAAAGCCACCATGGAGCTTAACGAGCGTCTGGAAGGCAAGGATGAAGAGACGCAGACACAGCGCAAGGGCGCGCGCTTTTGGCCGGTCGTCACGCAAATCGTGATCCTGGATGCGGTGTTCTCCATAGATTCGGTGATTACCGCGGTGGGCATGGTGGATCAGCTGGCGGTGATGATGGCGGCGGTGGCGGTGGCCATTGGCGTGATGATGCTGGCCAGCAAGACGCTGACCCGTTTTATCAACGCCCATCCCACCATTGTGATCCTGTGTTTAAGTTTTCTGCTGATGATTGGTTTTAGCCTGGTGGCGGATGGCTTTGGTTATCATATTCCCAAAGGCTATCTGTACGCCGCCATCGGCTTCTCGGTGGCCATAGAGGCGTTGAACCAGCTAGCGCAGTTCAACCGGCGGCGGTTTTTATCCTCCAGCGTGCCGTTGCGCCAGCGTACCGCCGAGGCGGTGCTGCGCATGCTGAACGGCAAACACGAAGAAGCGCAGCTGGACGCGCAGACATCCTCCCTGATTGCCGACAGTGACGGCGAGGGTCAGGAGGTGTTTAACGAACAGGAGCGGCGCATGATTGAGCGGGTGTTGGGCATGGCCCAGCGCACCGTGAGCAGCGTGATGACCTCGCGTCATGATATCGAGCATATCGATTTGCGCGATCCGCCCGAGGTGATAATCCCGCTGCTGGAAAATAACCAGCATACGCGGCTGGTGATTACCGAGGACAGCGCGTCCAATGAGCCGTTGGGCGTGGTGCACGTTATCGACCTGCTAACCCAGCAGTTGCGCAATGAGCCGCTGAATCTGCGCGCGCTGATCCGCCAGCCGCTGGTGTTTCCCGAACAGCTCTCGCTGCTGCTGGCGCTGGAGCAGTTTCGCGAGGCGCATACCCATTTTGCGTTTATCGTCGATGAGTTCGGGTCGGTGGAAGGTATTATCACCCTGAGCGATGTGATGGAGACCATTGCCGGTAACCTGCCGCTGGAAAACGAAGAGATCGACCCGCGTCATGATATCGTGCAGCATGATGACGGCACCCTGACGGTGAATGGGTACCTGCCGCTGGAGGATTTGGTCGGCTATATCGGTATTCCGCTGGAAGAGCGGCGGGAATACCATACCCTGGCGGGATTACTGATGGAGCATACACAGGCGATCCCCAAGGAAGGCGATACCTTGAGTATTGATAATTATCTGTTTGAGATTCTGGAAGTAGAGAGCCACCGGATATTAAAGGTACGCATCACCCCCGAAACCTTACCTGAATACGAAGTCTGAGAATACGCGGCGGCGCGGGGGCTTAGCCATGACAAGCCTTAGGCCCCCGCGTTCCGTTAGTCCCCTGCCCCGTTACAGCTTATCCAGCAGTTTTTGCACGTTTTTGTTCTGCGGGTGATCCTGGTTTTTCTGCGCCCAGGCGTCCAGGCGTTTCTTTAGCTCGTCCTGCAAGCGGTCTCGCAGCAACTGGTCGACGTGCAGCTGATAGCTGAGGCTGTCCCAGGGGCCGTAGACGCGCAGCGGGATGGCGGTATTGACCAGCGCCTCGGTCAGCTGCGGCTCGCCTTGCCAGCCCTTGCGCACCCGGATATTGAGGTTCACGTCGCACTGCCTGCCGGGCAGGTCGAGCACGCCGGTGCCAGCCAGCGACATCAGGTCCGAGTCTCCCGCCAGATTGTTCAGCCGCAGATTGCCCCGCTCGAGCGTGGCGTCGGCGGTAAGCTGTTTTACCGCTGAGTAGGTCTCGTTGCGCTCTTGCGCCGTGACATTATTATTGGTGCGCTCGACGGCCCGTTGAATCAGCTGTTGGATATTCAATCCTTCCAGGCGGGCATCATCGAGCTGCATCCGGCCTTTGCCGCTCCAGTTTTCGGCAAAATCCCGGAAACTGAAGGTCTGCCCGGTCAATTGCCCGTCCACGGATAGCCGGCCGGTCAGGGTCTGCGGCAGGGCAAATGCCTGCAGCAGCGGTCCCAGCGCCACCTGTTTTAAGCTTGGGTTTAATTCAAAACGGGGCCTGGCGCCGGTGGTATCCACCGTGCCCGGCAGGCTGAATTCGCCGTCGCCCAGTTTTCCGCCCAGGGTATTGATCGACAGATGGCCGCGGCGGTTATCCGCCTGGGTTTTAAAGCCGGTGATATTGAGCCCGTGGTAGATAACCTGATCCGCCGTGAGGTTAAGCTGGCCGTTGAAATCATTCAATACCGCCAGCGGCTGTTCCTCTTTACCGATGGCGGCGATGACCGGCTTGGCGCTGTGGCGATGGCTTTGCGTGTCATTGCCGCCGCCGGCGTTGATGCCCAGCAGCGTGTCCAGGTTCAGGCGCTTGGCGGTGAGGTCGAGTTGATAAACCGGCGCGTCGCCCAGTTTGGCGCTGGCCTGGCCCGCCAGCTCGCTGTCGTTGGCGCTGAAGGACATGTTGCTTAATTCGACGGTCTGGTTGGTGGCGGAATAGTCGGCGCTGAATTTACCCTGCCCTTTGATGCCCTCGGCCGGTAACCCCTGGCCGTGGAGTTCATAGTTAAAACGGTCAAGGCTGGCGGCCAGCTGGCGTGGGTAATGGCTCAGGTCAGCTTTGCCGCTGAGGGAGACCGCCACGTCGCGCTGATCGCGGTTAATGCGGCTGGAGAAGGTGATATTGGCCAGCCGCGCCGCCGTTTGCTCCACATCCAGGTTGAAATCGCGCAGGTTGATTTGTTCGTTCGGCTCCCGTTGCCAGACAAGCAGGCTGTCGGTCACCTTTAAACTGGCGATATCGTAGGACCATCCTGAGTGCGGCGCCAGGTCGGGCGTGCCGGCGGGCGCAATGGGCGCATTTTCCGGCCGGCGGGCTTCGCTGTCGGGCGTGATGGTAATGACGGCCCCCT
The DNA here is from genome assembly GCF_047324145.1 of Sodalis sp. RH24. Lineage (NCBI taxonomy): Bacteria > Pseudomonadati > Pseudomonadota > Gammaproteobacteria > Enterobacterales > Bruguierivoracaceae > Sodalis > Sodalis sp. RH24. The sequence goes on along the minus strand of NZ_CP178729.1, from coordinate 5,455,656 downwards.
TCAGCAGCACCTGTTTTACCGAGAGCTGGTGGGACAGCAGCGGCCAGAGCTGGACATCAAGGCGCATATTTTCGGCGCTGACCACCGGCACGGCGGCGCCGGGCGCGGTGAGCGTCATGCGTCCGGCCAGGATGCTGAGCTGCGGCCAGACGTGCCAGCGCAGATCGCCGTCCAGGCGCAGCCGGTAGCCGCTGCGCTGCTCAACCTTGGTGACCATATAATTACGAAAGTCATTGGGATTGATCAGCAACACCAGCGCAGTCGTGCCTGCCACCAAAACCGCCAGCAAAATAACCAGCGTCGTCAGAAATCGTCTCATGCCATCCTCAAAAAAGTCTGCGCCATACAGTTCGTCTGACGGAATTAATCCTCATCAATCCGGCTGGCCACCGCGCCCTGTTGGTTGCGGTACTTCGCATCCTCGCGGCGATTATACGGCCGCGCGGCATGGCCGCTCAGCGGCTCGAAACTCAGCGCGCCGATAAGCATGCCCGGACGCAGCGCCAGCGGCAGCTTACCTGAATTATAGAACTCCAGCACGATCCTACCCTGCCAGCCGGGATCGATGCGGTGCGCGGTCACATGCACCATCAGCCCGAGGCGCGCCAGGGACGAGCGGCCGTCCAGCCAGCCGACCAGGTTATCCGGCAGGGTGACTGATTCAAGGGTGACCGCCAGCGCCAGTTCGGCGGGATGCAAAAAGAAGGCGCCGCCTTCCGGCAACACGATTTCATCGCTCATGACGCGATCGAGCGCGGCCGAGACTTCTTCCTTAGGGCCGCTGAGGTCGATAAAGGCCGCGGTATGGCCCTGGAACACCCGGAATTGATTGCCCAGGCGCACATCGACCGTGGCGCCGTTAATCCGTTCCACCGGCGGACGCGGGCTGATATCCAGCCTGCCGTCGTCCAGCCAAGCTTCAATATCGCTGTCGCACAGTCTCATCGTTATTTCTCCATAAGCGTTCTGGGGGTCGTAGCGCCGGCGGCGCCGTGAACCCTACCCGCCTGCGTTAGGGGGATTATTCAAAAAACTGACTGATTTTTGCCTTCAGGATATCGATGGCAATACGGTTCTTTCCCCCGCGGGGTACAATAATATCGGCGTATTGCTTGGAAGGCTCGATAAACTGCAGGAACATCGGGCGTACCGTTTTCTGATATTGCTCCATCACCGAATCCATGGCGCGGCCCCGTTCGTTGACGTCGCGCTTCATGCGCCGCAACAGGCATATATCCAGCGGCGTATCGACGAAAATCGAAAAATTCATTTCCGTGCGCAGCCGCAGGTCGGTCAGCAGCAGTATGCCTTCCAGGATAATCACCTTCTTGGGACGCAGATGGATGGTCTCAGGCCGGCGGGTGTGCTCGACATAGCTGTAGACCGGCATTTCGATAGCCTGGCCCGCCTTGAGCATCTGCAGATGCTGGAACAGCAGGCTGTGATCCATGGCGCTGGGATGATCATAATTGGTCTTGACCCGCTCGCTCATGGTCAGGTGGCTTTGATCCTGATAATAGCTGTCTTCTGGGATAATGCCGATATGTTCGTCGCCGACCTGCTCACAAAGTTCCTGGTACAACGTGCTGGCTATCAGGCTTTTCCCGGAGGCGGAGGCGCCGGCGATGCCGATAATGACGCACTGGTGAGGCTTGTCAGTCATACAATAAATGGCCTGGTGTTATAAAGATGAAGGGCTGCGCCGGGGCGCATTTGACGCGGCAATTATAGAGTGCGGGAGAAACGGATGCCAGCAATAGCGTTTATCTGACGTGGCTTTACGCGGTTTAGACCGATGATTACCGCGATTTATGTCACACTTTTAAGATAATTCATGCTGGAGAGGGGCCGGAAGTTTGCGTAAGGTATATACAGCGGCATTTTTAATCTACTTTCGAGCGGTATTGGATGAATTGGCATTGGTTGACGTTTTTTGGCGATAGCATGCTGTTGCTGCCCTGCGCGGTTATTATCGTTATGTTGCTGCTGTGGAAAGCCGATACCCGGCGCACCAGCCTGCAGTGGCTGCTGCTGTTCGCTACCGCGGGCGCCGTGGTCGTGATATCGAAACTGGCTTTTATGGGCTGGGGCGTCGGCAGCAGAATGTATGATTTTACCGGTTTCAGCGGCCATTCGGCGCTCTCCGCCAGTATCTGGCCGGTGATGATCTGGATTTTGACCAGCCGCGCCTCCCGCGGCTGGCGGCTGGCGGCGGTGTGTTTCGGTTATCTGCTGGCGCTGGCCGTGGGATTTTCCCGCGTGATTATTCATGCCCATTCGGTTTCCGAGGTGATCGCCGGGCTGGCGCTGGGTTTTACCATCAGTACCTCGTTCCTGCTGATGCAGTATTCCCGCCGGACCGCTATCCGCCCCCTCTCCTACGGGCAACTGAGCGCGGTTCTGCTGCTGCCGCTGCTGCTGGTCGTCCAGGGGAAAAAAGCGCCGACCCAGGGATTGCTGGAGCAGATAGCCTTGACGGTGGCGCCCATCGAGCGGGTGTATACGCGCGCGGATTTGCACGGCAAGGGGCGGCTGGCGTTGCCGGATACCGTGCAGATCACCCCGCAGTAAGCCATTTATCCGCTATGAAGCCCATGGCCGCATCGCCCTGGGCGGCCTGTTGCAATGCCGTTTATTCCACGTGTTCTCAGCATGAAATGCGGCTTTCATGCCACCTCGCCCGCCGGCGCTGCAGCGGCGGCAGGGTATTTCACGTTCCCTTCTGGGGTATCGGCGCGCCGTTTCATTCTTCTTCCCTGTTTATGCCTGTTCGCATCCCAGGAATTCCCCGCCGGTAATTAAATCGTGATCTGCTTCAAATTTTTATCATGAGGTGATAGATCGCCGATGGAACCGGTTCCATACTCTTCTCAGCGTATTTGCCGCGCCGGCTGCCAGGTTAGCCCTGTCCGCGCCCGCCCGGATGCCACCCTGTATTGATGTCTTGAGGAGTATCTTTTATGTCCAGCAACCCTATCCCTACTGACTACGACCAGACCCTGGACGTGGTGACCTTCGGCGAAGCGATGGCCATGTTTGTCGCCACCGCCGGCGGTGAATTGCACACGGTGAGCCAATATGTCCGCCGCGCGGCCGGCGCCGAACTGAATGTCGCTATCGGCCTGGCGCGCCTGGGGCTGAAATCCGGCTGGGTGAGCCGTCTGGGCAACGATTCTTTCGGACGTTTTATTCTGGATACTCTTGATGCGGAGCAGGTGGACCGCCGTGCGGTCACCCTGGATGCGGCCTACCCTACCGGCTTTCAGCTGAAATCCAAAGCGGAGGATGGAACCGATCCCACCGTTGAGTACTTCCGTAAGGGCTCGGCCGCCAGCCGGCTCTCCACGGCGGATTTTGATGAGCAATACTTCGGCGGCGCCCGGCATCTGCATCTCAGCGGCGTGGCGGCGGCGCTGTCGCCGGAATCTTATCAGCTGGCCGCCCATGCGGCGCAGTGGATGAGGCAGCGCGGCAAGACTATCTCCTTTGACCCCAACCTGCGCCCGGTGTTATGGCGCTCGCGGGAAGAGATGGTATCCCGCCTGAATGCGCTGGCGTTCAGCGCGGATTATGTGCTGCCGGGAATTAAGGAAGGCCTGATTCTGACCGGCCACGAAAGTCCTGAGGCGATTGCGGATTTTTACCTGGCGCACGGTGTGCGGGCGGTGGTGATCAAGACCGGCGCGGACGGCGCGTATTATAAAACCGACGCCGGTGCTGAGGGCGTGGTGCCAGCGGTGCGGGTGGTTAACGTGGTGGATACCGTGGGCGCCGGCGACGGTTTTGCGGTGGGCGTGGTTAGCGCCCTGCTGGAGGGGCTGACGCTTGATAAGGCGATTGTGCGCGGCAACCATATCGGCGCGCTGGCCATCCAGGTTATCGGCGACAGCGAAGGATTGCCGGATCGCCGGCAGCTGGCGCGGGCCATGGCAGATAGTACCGCCGGCGCACTGACGGCGTAAAGGACGTCACCAGACCGCGCGACACGCCGTGCGGCTGCCGGAGGGCACCCTGCGGGTCAAACCGGCCCCACTGTCGCGCCCCTGCCGCCGGGCAGGCGCCGCTGTGCCCGGGAGCTGTCCGGGGCACAGACATACGGCTCCGTCCGGCAATCCCGGGCGCGGCTGATAACCAATTGCAAAAGGAATCGTTATGAAACCCAACGTTGTCCTGTATAAAACCATTCCCGCCGATCAACTGGCGCGGCTGCAGGCTGCTTTTAACCTGACCCGATTCGACAGCATCACCGACGCCAACCGGCAAGCGGTCATAGCCGCCCTGCGCCATGCGCAGGGCCTGATCGGCGCCAGCCATCCCATCGGCAACGAATTGCTTGATGCCGCGCCCGGATTGCGCGCCATTTCCACCATTTCGGTGGGCTATGATCAGTTCAGCGTGCCGGAACTGACGCGCCGGGGCATTACCCTGATGCATACCCCGGGCGTATTGACCGAAACCACCGCCGACACCATTTTCACCCTGATCCTGACCAGCGCCCGGCGCGCCGTGGAGCTGGCGGAGCTGGTGAAGCGCGGGGAATGGCGGCGCAGCATCGGCGAGGAATATTACGGCACCGACGTCAACGGCAAGACCATCGGCATCCTCGGCATGGGCCGTATCGGGTATGCGGTGGCCAAACGCGCGCATCTGGGATTCGGCATGCCGGTGATGTATTACAATGATAAGGTGAACGAACAGGCGGAGAGCCTGCTCCATGCCCGCCGCGCTACCCTGGATCAGGTGCTGGCCGAGGCGGATTTTGTCTGCGTGGTGCTGCCGCTATTGCCGGAAACCGAGAAATTGATCGGTTACGCCGAAATCAGCAAGATGAAGCCGGGCGCCATCCTGATTAACGGTTCGCGCGGTAAAATCATCAATGAGCCGGAGCTGATACGCGCCCTGCAAGACGGCGTGATACGCGGCGCCGGGCTGGATGTGTTCGAGCAGGAGCCGCTGCCGGCCACCTCGCCTCTCCTGGCGCTGCCCAACGTGGTGGCGCTGCCGCATATCGGTTCGGCAACGCATGAAACACGCCACGCCATGGTGGCCTGCGCGGTGGACAACCTGATTGCCGCGCTGGCGGGCGATGTGACTCAAAACTGCGTTAATCCTGGGGCGTTGCGCAACGTGGCAGCTACTGGCAATGAATTTAAGGGAATGTAACGACAATCCCGATCAATCCCCGCCCCTGGCGGCGGGGCAACTGGCCGTCACAGCCAGGGATTTAATAACGTTACGCCGGTTAATCCGAAATCTTTCGTGTTGCGGGTAACAAGCGTAAGACGGTTCGTTATGGCGGTTGCTGCGATTAATGAGTCTGTCATACATTTAGGGTCAGGGACATGCATTTTGGCACAGCATAGCGCTACAGCGGCATCAACTGCCAGGATCCTGTCATGAAAACCTTTTATTACTGTATGCTCAAACCAAGACCGCAATTTGACCGCTTGCGTTAAATCTTTCCTTTCTTTTAGTAAGATACCTTTTTCAATTTCCATAATAACTAATGCGGAAGTATACATTTCATAGTGTTCGTTACTTGCCGCCCATTCCCTGACGTTGGGATCAGCTTTATCCCCCTTAAAAAGCTCGGATATCACATTGGTATCTAACAGAAACATATTAAAACTCAACAGGCCTTGCTTGAATGTGTGCGCGTTCCGTTTCTAGATCGAACGATTCACCATCGGGGGGAGACAGCGCGTCAAGAATACTTTTACGCCCCCCCGTGATACTGCGGTAGGCTTCTTCGCTCAGCAGAACATGGGTTATTTTGTTGCGGGATTTTATAAACACCGGACCTTTGACAGCATCCCGTTTTGCTTTGGTAATGTTTTGATTGAGTTCCCGACTTGATATGTAGGTTACGCTCATCTTATCACCCCCTCATAACACAGCGTATGTAGTAACATTACTACATTACCGTTACCCGAGCAAGTAAGGAAGATAGCATCACCGGCGACGTCAAGGGCAGGAACCGTTGGTCCGGCACGTCATCCATTTTTATCACCCCGTGCCGGCCATAACACATAAGCAGGATTATTCTGCCCTTATAATGCCTTAAACGATATCTCGGTGGGGATAACCTCGCCCTGCCAGTACAGCTGCGCCGCCACCTGTCCCGCCAGTTGGCGGTAGAGCTCGGTGAACTCGCTGTCCGGCCGGCTGACCACCGTCGGCTGGCCACGGTCCAGATCTTCGCGCAGGCTGATATGCAGCGGCAGTTGCCCCAGCAGCGCGCAGTGGTACTGCTCGGCGAGTTTTTCGGCGCCGCCGGTGCCGAAGATGGCCTCCAGGTGACCGCAGTGGCTGCAGATATGCACGCTCATGTTTTCCACGATACCGAGCACCGGCACGCCGACCTTTTCAAACATCACGATACCTTTGCGCGCGTCGGCCAGCGCGATATCCTGCGGCGTGGTCACCACCAGCGCGCCGGTGACCGGGATATTCTGCGCCAGCGTCAGCTGGATATCGCCGGTGCCCGGAGGCATATCCAGCACCAGGTAATCCAGCTCCGGCCACAGGGTGTCGTTAAGCAGTTGCAGCAGCGCCTTGCTGGCCATCGGCCCGCGCCAGACCATGGCGTTATCTTCCGTTACCATATACCCGATGGAGTTGGTGGCCAGGCCGTGCGCCATGATGGGGGCCATATGCTGGCCGTCCGGCGACGTGGGGCGTTCCTCGGTGGTGCCGAGCATGGCGGGAATCGACGGGCCGTAGATATCCGCGTCCAGCAGGCCGACGCGGGCGCCCTCGGCGGCCAGCGCCAGCGCCAGGTTAACCGCGGTGCTGGATTTGCCGACGCCGCCCTTGCCGGAGCTGACGGCAATCAGGTTGCGCACGTTTTTTACCCCGGGTTGATCCTTGACCCGCTTGAGCGTGGCGATATTGTGGGCCAGCGTCCAGTCGATGGCCCGCGCCCCGGTGACGCGCAGCAGGTCCGCGCTGGCGGATTCCTTCAGCTCCTCAAAGGCGCTGTGCCAGGCGAAGGGCATGATAAGTTCGATATGCAGCGTGCCGTCCAGCAGCGCGCAGTGGTTCAGCGCCTTGAGTTCGGCCAGGCCGCGTTTGAGCGTGGGGTGCTTGAAGCGGGCGAGCACCTTGGCGACCTGGGCGCGCAGCACCTCGGGAGTAGACTGTTCGGGTGATGGAGGATTCATCACGGCTCCTTAATTTCTCATTCTGGGGGTGGTAACCGATGCCCATAGCATAACAGAACTGGCGGCGCTTGTTTACGTGAGGTGTCGCTATCGGTTACCATCGAAACTCTTTATTTCATCTGATAAAAGCACATTCCCAACATGACTCAAGTCGCGAAAAAAATATTGGTAACCTGTGCGTTACCATACGCTAACGGTTCAATTCATCTCGGCCATATGCTGGAGCATATCCAGGCAGATATTTGGGTCCGTTTTCAGCGAATGCGCGGCAATCAGGTTTATTTCATCTGCGCCGATGACGCGCACGGCACGCCGATCATGCTTAAGGCCCAGCAGCTCGGCATCGCGCCGGAAAAAATGATCGATGAAGTGAACCAGGAGCATCAGAAGGATTTTGCCGGTTTCGGCGTCAGCTATGATAACTACCACTCGACGCACAGTGATGAAAACCGCGAGCTGTCGACGCTGATTTACCATCGGCTGAAAGATAACGGCTATATCAAGACCCGCACCATTTCCCAGCTGTTCGACCCGGAAAAAGAAATGTTCCTGCCGGACCGGTTTGTCAAGGGCACCTGCCCGAAGTGCAAATCCCCCGATCAGTACGGCGACAACTGCGAAGTGTGCGGCGCCACCTACAGCCCGACCGATTTAATCGATCCTAAATCGGCGGTGTCCGGCGCCACGCCTGTGATGAAGGAGTCGGAACACTTCTTCTTCGATCTGCCGGCCTTCAGCGATATGCTGAAAGCCTGGACCCGCTCCGGCGCGCTGCAGGAGCAGGTGGCCAACAAAATGCAGGAATGGTTTGAATCCGGCCTGCAGCAGTGGGATATTTCCCGTGACGCCCCCTATTTCGGCTTTGAAGTGCCGGATGCGCCGGGCAAGTATTTCTATGTCTGGCTGGACGCGCCTATCGGTTATATGGGGTCGTTCAAGAACCTGTGCGACAAACGCGGCGACATTGATTTCAACGAATACTGGCGCGTGGGTTCCGATGCCGAGCTGTATCATTTTATCGGCAAGGATATCGTCTATTTCCATAGCCTGTTCTGGCCGGCGATGCTTGAAGGCAGCGATTTCCGCAAGCCGACCAATTTGTTTGTCCACGGCTATGTGACGGTGAACGGCGCCAAGATGTCGAAATCGCGCGGTACCTTTATTAAGGCCAGCACCTATCTTAAGCATCTTGACGCGGATTGCCTGCGTTATTATTACGCCGCCAAGCTGTCGTCGCATATTGATGACATCGACCTGAACCTGGAAGACTTCGTCCAGCGGGTTAACGCCGATATCGTCAATAAGGTGGTTAACCTGGCCTCGCGCAACGCCGGTTTTATCGCCAAGCGCTTTGACGGCCGTCTGGCCGATACCCTGGCCGACCCGGCGCTGTACCAGACCTTTACCGATGCCGCCGTCGGCATCGCCGAAGCGTTCAACGCCCGTGAATCCTCGCGCGCCATCCGCGAAATCATGGCGCTGGCCGACCTGGCCAACCGCTATGTGGACGAGCAGGCGCCCTGGGTGGTGGCGAAAGCGGAGGGACGCGAGGGGGATCTGCAGGACATCTGCTCAATGGGCATTAATCTGTTCCGCGTGCTGATGACCTATCTCAAGCCGGTGCTGCCGTCGCTGGCGGAACGCGCCGAGGCGTTCCTGAACGTGCGGCTTGACTGGGACGGCATCCACACGCCGCTCACGGGCCATAGGGTTACGACCTTCAAGGCGCTGTTCAGCCGTATCGATCCCGCGCACGTGGCGAATATGGTTAACGAATCCAGGGAAGAAGCAGATGCCGCCGGCGCCAAGGCCGCCGTCGCCGGTCCGCTGGCGGATGAGCCGCTGCTTGAGACCATCGCCTTTGACGATTTCGCCAAGGTGGATATGCGCATTGCGCTTATCAAGCGCGCCGAGCTGGTGGATGGATCGGATAAGCTGCTGAAGCTGACGTTGGATATCGGCGGCGAAACCCGCCAGGTGTTTTCCGGCATCCGCGCGGCCTATCCCGATCCGCAGGCGCTGGAGGGCCGCCTGACGGTGATGGTGGCCAACCTGGCGCCGCGCAAGATGCGGTTTGGCGTCTCCCAGGGCATGGTGATGGCGGCGGGACCGGGCGGCAGCGACATATTCCTGCTTAGCCCCGACGCCGGCGCCCTGCCGGGCATGGCGGTTAAATAATTCCTTAAGCAAGGTGTAAAACCGGGTCGCGGTACTCTGCGGCGACCCGGTAGGTTTTCCGTGTAAAAAACCCCGCTTGGCAGCAGCCTAATACCTTCATTTCGTTATCAATTTAACTCCACATGGTGCGCAATTTAGATTAAGGTTGGGTGCACGCCTTATTATTTACCATGAGAAAATTGGTCATGAAAGGATTCCCGCCCATTATCCGGCTGTTGTTAATCACATCGTTAATATTAACCATCGGCCGCGGGCTGACGCTGCCGTTTATTGCCATCTATCTGTCCAGGCAGGGCGGCATGCCGCCGGGAAAAATCGGCCTGGTGCTGGGTATGGGGCTGACGCTGGGCATTATCTTTAGCCTGTATGGCGGCTATCTGGTAGACCGGTTTAATAAAAATCGCCTGATTATTTGCGCCATCATGGTATTTGCCCTGGCGTTTTTTCTGCTGCCGCTCGGCGGGGGCGCTTTGTTGCCGATGATTATACTGGTGGCGCTGATTAATTCGGCGTACAGCCTGTACTCCATTACCCTGAAGGCCAGCATTGCCGAATGGCTGACCGTTGAGCGGCGCATCAAGGCGTTTTCCGCTAATTACACCCTGATCAACGTCGGCTGGGCCATCGGCCCGCCGCTGAGCGTGTTATTGGCGAAAAGCAGCGCCGTGCTGCCGTTTTATTTATCCGGCGTCCTGGCCGCCGCGGCCACGCTGACCCTGGCAATGCTGCTGCCGCGCTATGGCCGCCCGCCGGCCCGGGCGGATGATAACGTGGCGGCGGTAACGGAAAAAATCAACTTCCGCACAACCCTGGACGTGCTGCGCCACGATAAGCGGCTGATTTTTTTTACCCTGGGCGGCGCACTCGGCAGTCTGGTATGCAGTCAGTTCGCCAGCTGTATTTCGCAATACCTGATGGTGGAGTTCGACGCTGTGTTTGCTTATCGGGTGGTGGGGATTATCCTGCCGGTCAACGCCGCTATCGTCATCACTCTGCAATATGCCGTCAGCCGTAATATCCGCCGCGAGACCCTGATGCCGTGGCTATTACTGGGCAGCCTGTTTTTTATTATTGGCCTGCTGGGCTTTATGCTGGCGGGCAATGCCCTGCCGCTATGGATGATCGCGGTTGCCCTGTTTTCGCTGGGGGAGATTATTATTATCCCGGTGGAATATATGTTTATCGACTTTATCGCGCCGGCGCATTTAAAAGGCAGTTATTACGGCATGCAAAACCTGGGTAATCTCGGTGGCGCCGCCAATCCGCTGCTCACCGGCGCCATCCTGACCTATGCACCGCCGGTCTCGCTGTTTATGGTCTTGATACTTGCCACGCTGCTTAGCCTGTGGTTATTCCACCGCGGGTTTCACCACACCCGCCGCGCCGCTGTAACAACACATTCTTTGTGATTGCGTCCCGGTCTTTGGCCGGGAAAGTGAAGAAAACATGTGATTATCCGTCCGCCAGACCGCGCGGGCAGGCCGCAAATTGAATGGTCCAGAGCTATAGCGCGGTTTTAGAGCCAGCGTATAGCACGCCGACGGCGGTGTTTTGTTTGCGGCATGGTTTATATTGCCTTGGGGAGGGCGTTTGCGGCATGATCTATGTCGCCCCGAGGGGGTTTCGCTTGCCATGCGTGAGGTGTTCATAGGTATTGCCGGGCGCCGGCAAGCGACAAAGAGGCCGTACCGCGACGGCCTCCTTGACCTCCGCGCGCCCGGCAGATCGCGCGTCGCTGCGCGATACCTTCCGACGCCAGTTCCCCCGTTATGCACCGGCCCGGTTAGCGCTCCCGGCGCCACCGGGCCTTTCGCCGCTCCCGGCGGCTCATGCCGGGGGCACAGGCGCCGTCAGCGCGCTTTATGCCGGTCCACATGTCGCTGTTGGCCATGCGTTTTATGAAGTGGCTGCGGCGCTGTTGCTTAGGATAGAGACTTGCGCCGGGATGGGATTGACCATTATGGGAGGCAATGGCTATGGAATGCAGCTGACACAGAGAAAAGTTGGACATGCAGTCATGCAGTCATGCAGTCATGCAGTCATGCAGTCATGCAGTCATGCAGTCATGCAGTCATGCAGTAAGGCGTTCATCATTCAACTTTATGCTTAAGTTTTAACAGTAAGCATTAAGCATTAAGCCATTAGCCATCAAACTGTAAGCTTTAGCGCAAAATGAATACTGATACCTTTCCCGGTAAGTGCATGCCGCAAGAAACCCAAAAAAGCTATTTTACTCACAGGCGATGGTGTTGACGTGGTGCCGGCATAGAGTGCGCCGGCGGCGCACATCGCGGCTGGATGAGCCGCCGGGAGCGGCGAAAGCTAAGGGCCGCGCCGGGAGCGCGTCCCGTGCGGTCCAAAAGCCGGGATGGGTGATGCCGGGAACCGCGCAGCGGCGCACGATCTGCCGGAAGCCCGGGGTCCCGGGGCGGGGGCGACTGCCCGCCCCGGGTCGATTGCCCGCACGGTGCGGCATAAAAATCCGCCTCGCATGGCAAGCGAAACCTTCTCCCATGCCAACAAACGCGCCCGCCCAGGCAAAACCTACCCCCATGCCAACAAACGCGCCCGCCCAGGCAAAACCTTCCCCATGCCGATAAACTCGCCCGCCCAGGCAAAACCTACCCCCATGCCAACAAACGCGCCCGCCCAGGCAAAACCTACCCCCATGCCAATAAACGCGCCCGCCCAGGCAAAACTTACCCCCATGCCAACAAACGCGCCCGCCCAGGCAAAACCTTCCCCCATGCCGATAAACGCGCCCGCCCAGGCAAAACCTTCTCCCATGCCAGTAAACACCCCTAGGCAAGCTCAACCCCCTGCCCAGCCGTAGTCCCACCAACCGCAATGCCCCTTAAATTACCCCGCTCCTGACCAGCGCGCTCCTTACCTTCTCCTTCAGCTCTTCCGTAAGCGGCGACGCCGGCCAAAGCGAATTCACCGAAATATCCACCCCGGTCAGCTTAATGGCGTATTTCACCACGTTATAGAACGGCAAATCATAATTGTACAATTCCGGAATATACGACAGGCGCTGCTGCAGCTTGACCGCCTGGGCATAATCCTGTTCCTGCCAGGCCCGGTAGATGCCGCAGGTCAACTGCGGGGCAAAATTCGCGCTGGCCGGAATACAGCCGTCGCCGCCGAGTATCAGGGTGCCGAACAGATATTCGTCATAGCCGGAAAATACGGCAAAATCCGGACGCACGGGTTTAACCGCGTGGATGGTTTCCCGAATATGGTTAAGGGTATCCACCGTATCCTTAAGGCCGACGATATTCGCGCAGGTCTCCGCCAGCCGACGGATCACCGCCACCGGAATCGATTGGCCGGTCAGCCCCGGGAAGTTATAGATGATAATCGGCAGGCTTAGCGCGTCGGACAAATGCTTATAATGCAGATAAAGATTTTCCTCGCTCAGCGGATTGTAAAACGGATTTACCGCCACCACCCCATCGGCGCCAATCTTCTGTGCGTGCAGGCCGTAACGGATGGCCTCGCGGGTACCGGAATGGGCAATGCCGATTAAAACCGGTTTACGCTTGTTGACGTAATTAACGCAGAACTCCGCCGTCTGCAGGCGCAACGCTTCCGACATATGGGCAAACTCACCGGCGCTTCCCAGGAAAAACAGGCCGTTGACGTCAGAGGCAATCAGACTGTCCAGCAGTTTCGCCATGCTGTCTTCATCGAGTTGCTCATCGGCGGTAAAAAGGGTGGGAACGGGCGGAATAACACCATAAAAACGTGGAATAGCCATAGTAAAAACCTCTTCTGATCGCAAACACGCCTGACGAGGATCCTTCGTCGGCAAATGAATCTACTTTGTTAACAGTTTGGCCGGGAGATTGCCGTGCGATAAGTCATACATTTAAATCCGCCTTGGTCACGGCACGATTTTTACCGGCATAGCTGATAAGCTGGCCCGGTCATTTCATCGGACGAACCGTGAGCGGTGGCACGGTGTCAGAATTAATTGTATGATAAACGCGATTAGAAATAAGGTTGAGATAATGCGCAATATCATCGTAAACGGCTGGGCCTTTATTCGCGCCTTTGCCTTGATTTACCTGTGCCTGTTCGTCGGTGATTTCCTTTCCACGCTGTTGCCGATTACCATTCCGGGCAGTATCCTGGGCATGCTGATCCTGTTTATCCTGCTCTGTCTGCAACTGCTGCCGCCGTTATGGCTCAAGCCCGGCTGTCATCTGCTGATCCGCTATATGGCGTTGTTGTTCGTGCCGATAGGCGTGGGCGTGATGAACTATTACCACGAGCTGTCGTCGCAGTTCGGCCCGCTGGTGGTGTCTTGCGTTATCAGTACCCTGATTGTAATGGTGGTGGTGGGCTATAGCTCGCATTACATCCACCGTGAACGTCCGGTGGCCGGCCAGCCGCGCCCCCCTGAGGATCAATAATGTTAGCCAATTTCTGGTGGTCGCTGCCGCTTACGCTTGCGGTATTTTTTGGCGCCAGGCGGCTGGCGGCGAAATTTCGCATGGCGCTGCTCAATCCGCTGCTGATTTCCATGGTGGTGATTATCCCGCTGCTGTTGCTCACCGGCATTCCCTACGCGCGTTATTTTGCCGGCAGTAAAATTCTCAACGACCTGCTGCAACCGGCGGTGGTGGCGTTGGCCTTCCCGTTGTATGAACAGCTGCACCAGATCCGCGCGCGCTGGAAATCCATTATCAGCATCTGTTTTGTCGGCAGCGTTACCGCCATGGTCAGCGGCACCGCCATCGCGTTGTGGATGGGCGCCACGCCGGAGATTGCCGCCTCGATCCTGCCTAAATCGGTGACCACGCCGATTGCCATGGCGGTGGCGCAGTCCATTAACGGTATTCCGGCCATCAGCGCGGTATGCGTGATTTTTGTCGGTATCCTGGGCGCGGTATTCGGCCATACGCTGTTCAGGCTGCTGGGTATCACCACCAAAGCCTCCCGGGGCTTGGCCATGGGCACCGCGTCCCATGCGCTCGGCACCGCCCGCTGCGCCGAGATGGATTTTCAGGAAGGCGCGTTCAGTTCCCTGGCATTGGTGATCTGCGGCATTATCACCTCGCTTATCGCGCCGTTCCTGTTCCCGCTGCTGCTGCGGGCGTTCGGCTGATCTCGCCGCGCCGGCATCCGTCCGGGCTGATGCGATAATTTGCTTGACCCGGTCGTCGCCGACACCCGCCGGCGACCCGTCCAGGCTGATGCGATAATGTGCTTGACCCGGTCGTCGCCGGCAACCGCCAGGCCGCACGATAAGATATTGATCATATTTATTTAAGCCTACAACGTCTAAAATGATTCCATAATAAATGCTCAGGGAATCATTATGCACGCACGGTTTACCCCCTCACTGGACGCCCTGGCACCGGCCCTGCGGTCCGCGCTGGCGCATGAACTGGACCAGGCCGATTTCAGCGGCTGGCTAAGTGCCGCCCAGGCCGCCAGCCTGATGCGGGCCGGCGGGATGGACGAAGACGCCTTATGCTTCGCGCTGCTGCCCCTGGCCGCCGCCTGCGCCCTGGCGCCGGTCTCGCGGTTTAACGTCGGGGCGGTGGCGCGCGGCGTTAGCGGCAACCTCTATTTCGGCGCCAATATGGAATTTATCGGCGCGCCGCTGCAGCAAACGGTGCATGCCGAGCAAAGCGCCATCAATCATGCCTGGCTGCGCGGTGAAAAACGCCTGCGCGGCATCAGCGTCAACTACACCCCATGCGGTCATTGCCGGCAGTTTATGAACGAGCTGAACAGCGGCACCGACCTGATGATTTTCCTGCCCGACCGTTCGCCCGCCACGCTGGGTCATTATCTGCCCGACGCGTTCGGCCCGCGCGATCTGGCCATTCATACCCTGCTGATGGACGGCGTGGATCATCAGTACGGCATGATGGCGCCCAACGGGCGCGGCGCCAGGGCGGGGAAATCGCCGGGCGCGCGCGCGGATAGACTTTACGCCGCGGCGCAGGGCGCGGACCCGGTCCAGGCGGCGTCCGGACGGCCCGCAGCCGGCAGCCCGGGGAAAGGCGCCGAGGGCGTCAACGATCCCCTGGCACAGCAGGCGTTGCAGGCCGCCAACCAGAGCCACGCGCCTTATAGTCAGGCGCATAGCGCGGTGGCGCTGCAAACGGCGGATGGGCGCATTTTTGCCGGCCGCTATGCGGAAAACGCAGCGTTTAATCCCAGCCTGCCGCCGCTGCAGTCGGCGCTGATATTACTGAATATGGCCGGCGCCGACTGCGCGACCCTGCAGCGCGCGGTACTGCTGGAACGTGAAGGCGCGCCTTTTTCGCAGTGGGACGCGACGCGATCGACGCTGACGGCGCTGGGCTGCGGCGAGATCTCCAGGTATTGGCTGACATAAGCCCCTTTCCCGCCGATAACGTCTTCGACGGCGGCGCTGCGTTGCCGCCGGGCGGCGCCGATCGGGGCCGGCTGGAGTATCCAATTATTTATAAGTTAATCATTAAATAACAAATTACCAATGAAAACATGCATCCTTCGCCACAATCTTTTATCCTTTTGGAATCTTTTGCGAAGCGATGGGAAAAGTCATGGAATTGGAACACGAAAGCAAGCGTCCCCTCTATATCCCCCATGCGGGTCCGGTACTGCTGGAATTTCCGCTACTGAATAAAGGCAGCGCGTTTACCATTGAGGAGCGCGATAACTTTAACCTGCATGGCCTGCTGCCGGAAGCGGTGGAGAGCATTGAGGAGCAAACCGAACGCGCCTGGCGGCAGTATCAGGACTTTACCAGCGATATCGATAAGCATATCTACCTGCGCAATATTCAGGATACCAATGAAACGCTGTTCTACCGTCTGCTGGACGGTCATCTGAGCGAGATGCTGCCGATTATCTACACGCCGACCGTGGGCGAGGCCTGCGAGCATTTTTCCGATATCTACCGTCGCGCCCGGGGGTTGTTCATCTCCTACGGTAACCGCGACAAAATCGATGATATGCTGCAAAACGCCACCAAACAGAATGTAAAAGTGATTGTGGTCACCGACGGCGAACGCATCCTGGGCCTGGGCGATCAGGGTATCGGCGGCATGGGCATTCCCATCGGCAAGCTGTCGCTGTACACCGCCTGCGGCGGCATCAGCCCGGCCTATACCCTGCCGGTGGTGCTGGATGCCGGCACCAACAATCCCCAGCGTCTTAACGATCCCCTATATATGGGCTGGCGCCATCCGCGCATTACCGGCGAGGAGTATGATCAGTTCGTCGACGCCTTTATCCAGGCGGTGAAGCGCCGCTGGCCCGATGTGCTGTTGCAGTTCGAGGATTTTGCCCAGAAAAACGCCACCCCCCTGCTTAACCGCTATCGCGACGAACTGTGCTGCTTTAACGATGATATCCAGGGCACCGCCGCGGTAACCCTGGGCTGCCTGCTGGCCGCCAGCCACGCCGCCGGCAGCCGTCTGCGCGATCAGACCGTGGTGTTCCTGGGCGCCGGCTCCGCCGGCTGCGGTATCGCCGAACAGATCGTCGCGGAGATGCGCACCGAGGGCCTGAGCGAGGACCAGGCGCGCGCGCGGGTGCTGATGGTCGACCGTTTCGGCTTGTTAACCGATAAGCTGGCCAACCTGCTGGATTTCCAGAGCCGCCTGGTGCAGCACAGCGACCAGATTGCCGATTGGCGGCTGGACAGCGACACGATTTCGCTGATGGATGTGGTGCGCAACGCCAGGCCGACGGTGCTGATCGGCGTTTCCGGCCAGCCTGGCCTGTTCAGCGAGGAGATTATCCGCGAGATGCACGCTCACTGCCCGCGTCCCATCGTCATGCCGTTGTCCAATCCCACCTCCCGGGTAGAGGCCACGCCGGAAGACGTGATTCGCTGGACCGACGGCGCGGCGCTGGTGGCCACCGGCAGTCCGTTTGCGCCGGTGCGCTATAAAGACCGGGTGTATACTATCGCCCAGTGCAACAACGCCTATATTTTTCCGGGCATCGGCCTGGGCGTCCTGGCCTCGGGCGCGACGCGGGTGACGGAAGCCATGCTTATCGCCGCCAGCCGCGCCCTGGCCGACTGTTCGCCGCTGGTTAACGGCGCCGATGGGGCGCTGTTGCCGGATATCAACGATATCCAGGGCGTGTCGAGAGTGATCGCCATGGAAGTCGGCAAGGCGGCGCAGGTGCACGGCGTGGCGATGGTGACGCCGGAGGAGGTGCTGTCCATCGCCATCGAGCACAATTTCTGGCATCCGCAGTATCGCCACTACCGGCGCACGCCGTTCTGACGCGCCTCAACAAATTGTCACATTGGGCGTATTCAGCCGCCACGCTCCTTGCTTCGGCCGGGCAGGTAAAGTAGCCTTGGGCAATGACTTTGCGGCAGGATAGGTTAAGGCTTACGGCATGTGGAAGCGCCTGATATATTCCCTGATTATTATCGCGGGCGTTTTGCTGTTAACGGCATTCGGACTGGATCGCTGGATCAGTTGGAAAACCGCGCCTTATATCTATGAAGATCTGCAACTGCTGCCCCACCGCCAGGTGGGCGTGGTGCTGGGTACCGCCAAATACTACCGCGCCGGCGTCATTAACCAGTATTATCTCTATCGCATCCAGGGCGCGCTTAACGTCTACAATAGCGGCAAGGCCAACTATCTGCTGCTAAGCGGCGACAACGCGCTGCAAAGCTATAACGAGCCGGTCACCATGCGCCGCGACCTGATTGCCCACGGCATGCCCGCCGGCGACATCGTGCTCGACTACGCCGGCTTTCGTACCCTTGATTCGATCATCCGCACGCGCAAGGTCTTCGACACCAACGATTTCACCATTATCACCCAGCGCTTTCATTGCGAAAGGGCGCTGTTTATCGCCATGCGCATGGGTATCCAGGCCCAGTGTTTCGCCGTGCCCTCGCCCAAGAATATGTTCTCGGTCCGGCTGCGGGAAATCGGCGCCCGCCTTGGCGCCCTGTCGGACTTGTACCTTATGAAACGCGAACCCCGCTTCCTGGGGCCGCAAATCCCCATTCCCGCGCCGCACGAAATTCCCGAGGGCACCCAAGGCTACCCGGCGGTATCACCGGAGCAACTGCTTGAAACCCAGCCCAAACCCGAACCGAACAACGATATCAGCGATCGCCTGCCGGATATGCGCTAACCGCACCAGACCCTACCTCTTAGTGCGAAACGCACCTGACTGAGGGGTTGCCGCCCCGATAACGACCCGGTCCCTTGTCCTACCGCCGTAAGTTCCCGCCGGTAGGCCGATGGGTGGTTTAGCATTGAAAATGAACAAATAATCGCCAATATTCCTAAAATAAAGACCAATGGCACGGATACCTCATCAACCGGCTCGTAAACAGTCAACTCTCTGCTAGATTTTAAGATGAAAAATTCACAATCTAATTAACGTTCATCAGAGGAGATTATAATGATTAAAAATATAGTGGTTTCAGTGGTTTTCAGCTGCGCTTCGCTGTTTTTACTGACCGCCTGCTCATCCAATCAGGCGATAAAAACCACCGACGGCAGGACCATCGTCACCGATGGTAAACCACAGATTGATGATGATACCGGCCTCGTTTCTTACAAAAACGCCGAGACCGGCAAAACCGAGCAGATTAATCGCGATCAGGTTAAATCCATGGGCGAATTGGATAACTAATAGCGGAGCCGGGGTTTATATCGCTTGGGGAGGGTTTCGCGCTCGCCAGCGAAACTCTCACCGAGGGCCACAACAGCCCTTTTTGACAGCAAGCCCGGGCCGCCTTTGCCTTTTTATCATAAAATTCTGGTATTTCAGAACGACAATTCAACCGTAAATGAACATTTCGGCAGGAATGTGAAAGCGCTCGGAGAGTGCTTTTATATGATGTACAGTCAATGCACGCCGTCCGTTCAGTATGTTGCTTACGTTGGATTTAGAACCTAATTCACTCTCAAGATCCGCCGCTTTGAGTCCAAGCTGATCCATAATCGTGCGCAAAACTGCAATTCCACCTGGTATCCCGTCAAGCGCTTTGTTTAATTCAGCGAACTCCGGCGCACTGCTCTCATATTCGGCGATTTTTGCCGCTAGCGGTTCAAACAACGGATTATCAAGCTCGTCGTGGTCGATCAGGTACTCAATCAACTCCAGCGCCTGGTGGTATTCCGTTTCACTTTTGTTGCCCGTCATCAGGGGGATAATTTTCACGACGTTCCCAAATGCGGAAATTATGCCTTCGGCACTGGCGGCATTGAGGTGATTTTTACCATAGAGCGTAGTCATTCTTTATGCTCCCGATAATATTTTGTCAATTTGTCATAGTCGGCATGACTGGCGATATGCTTGATGAAAACCTTTTGCAATTGAAAATCGATAAACGCGATGATCCGTAGCGTATTTCCTGATACATCAATCACCCACCACTTCTCCCGATACTTAAAATTGTCTAGAGAAGATATCGCCTTTTTCATCGACTCCGGGCTGCTGAAACTGCCTTTTTCCAATGTCATTAGCAGATCAACAAGTGCAGTAGCGCTATTGGGGAATTCCGCCCGCGCCTCGTTGAACGGCAGCCTGCTGATAACGTGCAATCGTTTTGCCTCCCAGCATGACGTTTTCAACTTGAAAACATTCTAGTCTCTTCTCTGTACGTTTTCAAGATGAAAATACGTAAGCGCGGGGCCATTGACAACCCCGCACCTACGCCTGAGGCTGCTATTTCTTCTTCGCGTATTTCAGTGAATCCAGCGCCACCGCAAAGATAATAATCGCCCCTTTAATAATGTACTGCCAATAAGGATTTACGCCGATATAGGTCAGCCCATAGTTGATAACCGTAAAGATAATTACCCCCGTCACCACCCCCGCCACCGTGCCGACCCCGCCGGCGAACGATACCCCGCCCACCACGCAGGCCGCAATGGCGTCCAGCTCGTACATAAAGCCCAGGTTATTGGTGGCGCTGCCGATACGCCCGGCTTCCAGCATACCGCCGAAGGCATAGAACACCCCGGACAGGGCATAAATCATAATCAGGTTCAGCGGCACATTGACGCCGGAAACCTTGGCCGCTTCCGGATTGCCGCCGATGGCGAAGATATTTTTACCGAAGCGGGTCTTGGTCCAGATCACCCAGACAAACAGAATGGCAAACACCGCGTAAAACGTAATATAGGAAAGCTTAAAATCGCCGAAGCGCAGGAACCCTTGGGTAAAGGTGGAAAAATGGGAATCAAAGCCGGCGATGGGCGAGGCGCCGACAATATCGTAATACAGCGAGTTGACGCCATACACGATGATCATAGTACCCAGAGTGGTAATAAAAGGCGTCACATTAAGATAAGCAATCACCACGCCGTTAATCAGGCCGATAAAAGCGCCGATCACGCATACCGTCAGGATAACCACCGGGATCGGCAGGGTTTGCATATCCGGAAAGACTTTATTGACGTTTTCCATTGATTGCAGCAGGGTCGCCGAGACCACCGCCGCCAGCCCCACCTGGCGCCCGGCCGACAGGTCGGTGCCCTGGGTAACAATCAGCCCCGCCACGCCGAGCGCGATAATAATACGCACCGATGATTGGGTCAGGATATTACTTAAGTTTATCAGGCTTAAAAAAGTCGGATCCTGAAAAATGATAATAGCCAGCAGTACCAATAACACCACATAAATGCCGCCCTCTTTTAAATAAGTGAGCATGCTTTTCTTATTCAACACATTCATAATAAGAACCCTATAAAATTAAAGATGCACGGAAGCAAGACGTAAAATTTCGTTTTGCGAAGTTTGTTTCGTTTCCACAATCCCCGCCATCAGACCGTTACTCATTACCAGTATCCGGTCGGTGATCCCCAGGAGTTCCGGCATCTCGGACGAAATAATAATAATGCCCTTACCGCGTTTCGCCAGCTCGGTAATTAATTGATAAATTTCAAATTTAGCCCCGACATCAATCCCGCGCGTCGGTTCGTCCAGCAGCAGGATTTCCGGTTGGGTCAATAACCAGCGGCCGATAATCACTTTTTGCTGGTTGCCGCCCGACAACGAACCGATATTGGTCTGATGGCCCGGCGTTTTTACCCGCATGGAATCGATAACCCATTGGATATCGCTTTTCATGCGCGAATTATCCAGCAGCCCGATTTTGTTTTTATAATTGCGGATATTGGAAATCAGCGAATTAAAGCCGACATCCAGATAGGCGTAGATACCGGTGGCCCGCCGCTCCTCGGTCACCAGGGCAAAACCGTTGTTGATCGCCTCGTTGGCGCTGTTGTTTTTGATGGTCTTGCCATGCAGGATGATGGTGCCGGTCACTTTTTCGCGAATGCCGAACAGGGTTTCGACAATATCGGTGCGCCGGGCGCCCACCAGGCCCGCGATGCCGAGAATCTCCCCTTTGCGCAAGTCGAAGGAGATATTGCGGATCGACGGCTGGCGCAGCGAGGTCAGGTTTTTCACCTCCAGGATCACCTCGCCCGGTTCGCCTTCGCGCGTGGGGAAGCGCTGGCTGAGCGAACGCCCCACCATCATGGAGATAATCTTGTCCATGGTCAGGCCTTCCACCTGTTGGGTGGCAATCCACTGGCCGTCGCGCAGGATGGTGATTTCATCGCACAGCTGGAAAATTTCCTCCAGCTTATGGGAAATATAAACAATGCCGCACCCGCGCGCCTTGAGCTTGCGGATAATACTGAACAGATGATTGACCTCGCGTTCGGTCAACGACGAGGTCGGTTCATCCATGATGACGATTTTGGCATTATAGGAAAACGCCTTGGCAATCTCGATCATCTGCATTTGCGACACTGACAGGGTGGCCACTTTATCATAGGGATCGATATTAATGTCCAACTCGTCAAATATGGCCTTGGTGTCGGCGTACATCTTTTTGTGATCGACAAACAGGCCTTTGCGCGGATAACGCCCAAGCCACATATTGTCCATGACGGTACGCTGTAATACCAGGTTCAGTTCCTGATGCACCATGGAAACGCCATGTTCCAGCGCCTCTTTGGAACTTTTGAAATCGATTTCCTTTCCCTGGAAAATAATACTACCGGAATCTTTTTTATAAATGCCGAACAGGCACTTCAATAACGTGGATTTACCCGCGCCGTTTTCGCCCATCAAGGCATGGACGGAGTGGGAGTGCACCTTGAGGTTCACATTATCCAATGCTTTGACGCCAGGAAATGATTTACTGATGTTGTTCATTTCCAGCAGCCATTCGCCTGGCTGTTCGGTCGTAATATCGGCCATAGTTATACCCGGCTAGGATAAGACAGAAAAATCCCCCCTCGGGCGTCAGGCCCAATGGGGGGAGTGGGGATTATTTCTTAATAAACTGCGTTAAATTATCTTTATCGACGCCGACATAGGGGATGCGGACGACTTTATTATCCAGTTTCCAGTTGGTGCCTTCCGCCGCCGGTTTGCCGTCGGCCAGGTTTTTCGCCAGGTCGAAGGTGGCCTTGGCCTGGTTGTCGGCATCGTTCAGCACGGTGCCGGCCATAGCGCCGGATTTAACCATCGCCAGCGCTTCAGGCAGGGCATCGACGCCGAATACCGGAATGGCCGATTTATTGTGGGCTTTCAGCGCTTCCACCGCGCCCATGGCCATGGCGTCGTTATTGGCGATCACCACTTCAATCTTGTTGGCGTTCGGACCCGACATCCAGGCATCGGTTTTATCCTTGGCCTGGGCGGTATCCCACATGGCGGTATCCAGCTGCAGCTGCTGTACCTTGATCTTTTCCTGGTCGGTCAGGGTCTTGACCACATAGGCGGTGCGCGCTTCGGCATCGGGATGTCCCGGCTCGCCTTTAAGCAGTACATATTGGATCACGCCGTCTTTATTCAAATCCCATTCCGGATGCGCCTTCCAGTGCTTGGCGATAAGCTCGCCCTGGATAATGCCCGACTGCTTGGATTCGGTACCGACGTAATAGGCCTTGTCATAGCTGTCCAGGTCTTTACGGCTGGGTTCTTTGTTGTAAAACACCACGGGAATATTGGCGCCGCGCGCTTTTTCGATAATCACCGGCGCGGCGGCGGGGTCGACCAGGTTAATCGCCAGGGCCTTGACGCCCTTGGCAATCAATACGTCCACCTGGTCGTTTTGTTTTGACTGGTCATTTTGCGAGTCATTCATCAGCAGTTGCACGCCTTTGGCTTCTTTGGCGTCTTTTTCTATTGCCTTGCGCACCACCGACATGAAGTTATCGTCATATTTATAAATAGTTACCCCAATGCGGGTATCGGCGGCATGAGCGGCGACGGACAGCAACAGGCCGGTTGCCAGAGCGGTAAGGGTTAATGCCTTCTTATTCATTAGTTTCTCCGGAAATAGGTAGGTTTACTCAAAGGCAGACAAATTCCTTCCGTGGTTTTACCGACATCCCTGTACGAAAAGCCCTCGCGATGTTGACCTGATAGCATCGTGAGGGAATAACACCATTAGCATAGAGGGATCAATGTTAAGAAACTGTGAATATTCTCACAGTTTGGAAGCGGTTACATCTCATCTTCTGATGACGACGCGATCGCCGCCACGTTTTTCCAGGGCGCCACGGAATGGCGGCGCACCAGCGTCGGCATAAACAGGTGCGTTTGCTTCTCGTCGATGCGCCCCGCCGTGCCCAGCAGCGCCAGCTCGGTGGCGGCGACCGCCATGGCGAAGATGGGGTAGCGCACCGTGGTAAGATTGGGGCTGGTATAGCGGGAGATGGGAATATCGTCGAACCCCACCACCGAAAATTGCGTCGGCACCGCGATACCGTTTTCTTTCAGCGTCGCCAGGGCCCCCACCGCCATGCCGTCGTTATAGACAAACACCGCCGTCAGCTGCTGGTTGCGCCCCAGCAGCTCCACCATCGCCTCCTCGCCGCCCTGCAGGTCCGGCGAGCTGAACGCCTGCCAGCTTTGCGGCGGCGCGATCCCCTCCTCCGCCATGGCCTGCAGGTAGCCCTGGCGCCGCTGCCGCTCATCCTCGATGGGATGGTTGGAACCGATATAGCCAATCTGCCGGTGCCCCTGCTTGAGCAGGGTACGGGTGGCCATCAAGGCGCCGCTGACGTTGTCCAGCCCCACGCAGCGGTGCTCGAAGCCCGGCAGGATGCGGTTAATCAACACCATGCCCGGCTCGCGCACCATAAAGGGGATCATCTCTTCGTCGGACAGGATCTTGGCGTGGACCACCAGCGCGCTGCAGCGCTGGCGGATCAGGACTTCAATGGCATGGCGCTCTTTATCCGCCTGGTGGTAGCTGTTGTTGATCAGGACGTTTTTTTTATGCCGCTGCGCCACGGTGTCCACCGCTTTCACCAGCGCGCCGAAAAACGGATCGGATACGTCCATAACCACCACGCCGATGGTGTCGCTGATTTGCGTGGCCAGCGCCTGCGCATTGGCGTTAGGCCGGTAACCCAGTTCCTTGACCGCTTTCATCACCTTGTCGCGCGCTTCCTTGCTGGCGATAGCGCTATCGTTTAATACCCGTGACACCGTTGCCACCGATACCCCGGCCAACCGCGCCACATCACGAATAGTGATCATCTCATCCCCTGTTAATGGTGCTTTTCGCCCAGGTATTCTCGGCCAAACCGGCGGACATTGATGGTTTATGCCCTCCTGACGCTCCTGATTGTCATAACACTTATGAAACATAAAGCGCTATCCTAACCGGTTTAATCGCAACACAGCGTGAATCAGGTCACAGGACCGGAACCGTTTACATACATTATTGGCATTTTATCTGCCAGGCGCTTTCGCACGCATTGGCCGGAGGGGAAGGTTCGGTGGGGGCATACTTGATGGATGTTGTAACTATCGAGGGGCTTTTTTTTGTTATTTCACCCTATCCTATCACGAAATACTTAATCATCGCGGCGGCGGCGGTGTTTTTTCGCCCGGGAGTAAAATGACAGCGACCAGGCGCTGACCACCGAAACCAGCACAAAGGAGGCATTGATAAGCAGCACTATGTAGCAGGCGGCGGCCGGGCTGGATGCGTCGATGCGGCTGAAAACCGTCGCCGCGGCGGCAAGCGTGCCCGCCAGGCTGAGGATGATATACAAAAACGCCTTATTCCACGCCAGGTGCGCGTAACCGCTGGCCAGCAACGCCAGGATAAACAGGTTATACAGCCAGGGGGCGGACGCGTCGGATAGCATGGCGGTCTCCTAGGCCGGTTCGGTTAGGAACAGGCGGGCGATGGTGCCGGAGTGGTCGTCGCGGTTGACCAGCTCGAAGCGGCCGTTGTGCAGCTGCGCAATGCGGGTGACAATACTTAATCCCAGGCCGATGCCGTTATAGCGCTGATCCATGCGCACGAATTCCTTCGTCAGTTCCACCGCTTTCGCCGGGTCGACGCCCGGCCCTTCGTCAATCACCTGAAGCTGGATGCCGTCAGCGCCGTCATGCGTGAGCCGCACGACGATAATACTGTCCGCCGGGCTGTAGCGGTGGGCGTTTTCCACCAGGTTGCGCAGCAGCAGCCGCATCAGGATGGCATTGCCCTGGAAAATGATTTCCGTTTCCGGCAGCAGCCAGCGTATCCGCTGTCCGCGCTGTTCCACCATCTCGTCCAGTTCGCTTTGCTGCGGGATGATAACGTCGTCCCTGAACCTGACCGTTTGGTAATGGCCGGAGGAAAAATCGTGGCGAATGCGCGCCAGCAGCAGCAGCTGTTCCACGGTATAGGACATATTGTCCACCCGCTCGATAAGCGGCTGGCAGTCGATACCGTACTGCTTTTCCTGTACCTCCAGGTGCAGCCGGATGCCGGAAAGCGGCGTGCGTAATTCATGGGCCACGTCGGAGGTAAACTGCCGGTCCTGCTGCAAGGTGGTATTCAGCCGGAACAACAGCTGGTTAAGGCTGCGGGTGACGGCGATCACCTCGCGGATATTGCCGAGCTCCGGCAGCGGCTCAAAGTTTTCCGCGCCGCGCGATCCCAGCGCGTCCTGCAGGCGCGAGAGCGGCTGGGTTATCCAGTTCACCGCCTGGAAGCAGAAGAACAGCGTGAACATAATCATCATCAGCGACGGCACGCTGAGCGCGGCGATGGCCTCGCGTATTTCCTGGTTAACGTGCTCGTTACGCACGCTCTCCGCCAGGGTACGGTTGACCAGCAGGTCGATTTGTTCTTTGCTTTCGTGCCATAACCAGATAACGGTAATCAGCTGGCAACACAGCAGGATAATGCCCAGCACCACGATAAGCCGCCAGCGCATGCTGGTCATCGGACCGTCGGCGGCTTTCATGACGGCTCCCCTGCCGCGGTTTTGGTCAGCAGGTAACCGAATCCGCGCAGGGTGCGGATACGATCCTTGCCGATTTTCGCCCGCAGATTATGAATATGGACCTCGAGCGAGTTGGACGAGGGGTCGTCATCCCAGTTATACAGATCCTGATGGAGGATTTCGCGGTGGATGCGATGCCCCGCCCGCAGCATCAGCCGGGAAAGAATGGCGAATTCCTTCGGCGTCAGTTCGATAATCTTGCCGTCCAGGGTCACTTCGTGGCTGTTCAGGTCGAGTGAAATATTATCCACCCACAGCTGATTGTTACTTTTGCCCTGATGGCGGCGGATAATGGCGCGCACCCGGGCCAGCAGCTCGCTGAGGGCAAAAGGCTTGACCAGGTAATCGTCCGCCCCCAGGTTTAGACCGTGCACCCGTTCATCGATGCCATCGCGCGCGGTCAGGATCAGCACCGGCACGTCGTTTCCCGCCTTGCGCCACAGATTCAGCAGCGACATGCCGTCACCGTCCGGCAGGCCCAGGTCGAGTATTGCCAGGCTGTAGGCGGTGCTGTCCATCAGATGTTCCGCGTCGCGCAGATTACCCGCGCAGTCGCTGGCGTAGCCTTCCTGCTGCAGGGCCATTCGCAGGCCGTCCTGCAATAACTTATCGTCTTCGATGATCAGAATTTTCATTGCTGCGCATCCCGGCAAGGTTGTAAAACATCAAGATCCGGCTGATAGAGTTGCGTTTTGACATCGGTCAGTCCAAGCAACGTAGAGAAGAGATTATCGTGTGAGTAGGCCTGTCGTTTTGCCCGGTCTCGCAGGCAGTCTTCCCGGACGGCATGCGCCTGGACATAGTCGGGCGACAGCCAAATCAGCATCGGGATATGGGTTTGCTGGGCCGGCGCCACGGCGTAAGGCATGCCGTGCAGATAGATACCGTTCTCGCCCAGGGATTCGCCGTGATCTGACAGATAGACCAGGGCGGTATTGAACCTATCGCCATGAGCTTGCAGCAATTTTATGGTCTTATCAAGCATGTCGTCTATATAGACAATAGTATTGTCATAAGTGTTAACCAGCGCCTGGTTCGAACAGGTTTGAATCTCGTTGGTGTCGCAGGTGGGGGCAAAGGCGGCGGCGGTTTTCGGGTAGCGCTGGTAATAAGTCGGGCCGTGGCTGCCCATGGTATGCAGCACGATAACCGTATCCTTGGTGCGCGCGTTGATGTAGCCGTCCAGGTTGCGCAGCAGGGCTTCGTCCAGGCAGACGCCTTCGGCGCAGAGTTCGGGTAGATGCCAGGTGCTGAGCTGTTCGGTGGGCACCCGCAGGCAGACATCCTTGCAGCCGCCGTCGTTTTCCCGCCACAGCACATCCACCTGCGCCCGCTGGATGATATCCAGCGCGTTGCTTTGGCTGTCGGCTTTTTCGCCGTCATACTGCCTGCGCGTCATGCCGGAAAACATGCAGGGTACCGATACCGCCGTGGCGGTGCCGCAGGACGAGGTGTCTGGAAAATAGATGACGTTGTCCGCCGCCAGCTTGGGGTTGGTCAGCTGGCCGTAGCCGCCCAGCGAAAAATCCTGCGCGCGGGAGGTCTCGCCCACCACCACGATGATCAGGTTCTTTTTATGATTGTCATGAATCGCGGGGACAATATGCGCGTCCTGGCCGCGCTCGGTGAAGGGCATTTTCTTGACGTAATCATGCTTGTAATAGGAATAGCCGCCGAGCGCCATATCGCTGGGGACCAGGTTTTTCACCAGCTGCTGGTTATTGCGCATCAGCGAAGCGTAGTCTTTATAAAAGAAAGAGGCCACCAGCGCGATAACACAGAGCGATACCAGGACATTCAGGAAATGCAGACCGATATTCGACCAGGAAAACGCCACCGGCCTGACCTTGATCCACAACACCAGCAGCGAGGGCAAAATACCGAAGACGATAAGATACAGCGCCAGGCGCGGCGTCAGCAGGGCGACGCTTTCCACAAGCGTAGTGTCAAGGGTGTTCTGGACCATGCCCCGGTCGATAATAATGCCGTACGCCTGCATAAAATACTGCGCCAGGGCGTCGCTGAAAAACAATAGGATGACGATGGGCTTGCGGATATAAGGCAGCAGGATCACGCTGAATAATACATTGAGCGCGAACAACAGGGTAACGGGCATGCTGATAAAAAACAGTAAGTTGTAGCCTACTGATATATCGACGAGCTGCAGGACTTTTCTAAAATAAACGATATTCTGGAAAAAAGTAATGACCAGCGCCACGATAATATTAAAAAACCACGGGCTGACCGTGGGGCGCGGCGCCGCTTTCGCAATATTAAACCACATATTCAGGTTAGCTCAGGGAAATATTAGCGCCAGTTAACCATGAAAAAATTAACCTAACCTTAAGCGGGCACATGCTTTGATGAATGATTAAAGTAATGGCGCACTCTCCCGGCAATCCCGCCTCCGCCAGGGATAATGGATGGCGATGCCCTGCCCCGGGGAAGGACCTTAGTCCGCCGCGCGCGCCGGGGCGCCGGCGGTCAGCCGGGTGAGGCGGCGCCATGCCCATTCCATCGGCCCCTGGGGGAAAAACCGCAGCCACAGGGTGGAAAACAGGATATTGGCCAGCCAGACGGGGGGCACCAGCAGCAGCAGGCCGGTGCGGCCGAGGGACATAAACAGGCCGAACTGGTTAAACACCAGGGTGCACAGCAGTGTTTGCAGCAGGTAGTTGCTCAACGCCATGCGTCCGACGTTACTCACCCAGCGCACGACGCGCAGGCCGCCGATGGCCGGCCAGAAGCCGTAGCACAGCGCCACGTAGCCGAGCGCCTGGAACGGGGCGCCCAGCTCGCGGGGAATTTGCAGCAGGAACGCGCACCAGTGATAAGCCCAGCCCGATTGCCACTGCGCCACCACCGACGGCAGGTTTATCGCCAGCCCCAGGGGAATAAGCCAGGACGCCATGGCGCGGTAGTGGGCGGGACTTCTGTTGCCCGCCAGCCAGCCGCTGCGCATCAGCCCGGCGCCAATCAGCATGGCGCCGGCCAGCAGCCAGCCGTACTGGGCCGCCAGCGACATCAGGCTCGATTGCAATAACGCCAGGCGCACGCTCCAGGCTTCGGGACCGCCGGTGGTTTGCCAGTAGTATTCGTAAATGCGATCGGCCACGCCGGGCAGCCAGAACCGCCCCGGCGCGGCGCCGGCCAGCATCGCCTGCATCAGAACCAGGATGCCGAGGCCGATGGCGTACAGGGCGATGCCGGCGCCGATCAGGCGTCCGGACGATATATCGTGGCGAATGGCGCCCAGGCACAGCAGCCCCACCAGGCCGTAATCCAGCAGGATATCGCCGTCCCAGAAAAAGATGGCGTGGATCAGGCCAAAGGCCATTAGCCAAAACAGCCGCGAGCGTATCCAGCGGCCGCCGCGCGGCAGCAGCATTTGCAGGC
Organism: Sodalis sp. RH24; assembly: GCF_047324145.1. Classification (NCBI taxonomy): domain Bacteria; kingdom Pseudomonadati; phylum Pseudomonadota; class Gammaproteobacteria; order Enterobacterales; family Bruguierivoracaceae; genus Sodalis; species Sodalis sp. RH24. The sequence goes on along the minus strand of NZ_CP178729.1, from coordinate 5,425,661 downwards.
CGGCGCCGAACAGCAGGGCGAACAGGGTCAGGAACTTGACCTGCGCCACCATGTCCATCACGGCCCAGGTCCAGGCATCGGCCAGGGAAGGCGCGCCCATAAACGCCGGATTGAGATAGGCCGCCTTCGGCAGGCCGAAGGCGGTAATATTCATCAGCAGGATGCCGAGAATCGCCATCCCCCGCGCGCAGTCCAGCATGGCGATGCGCTCGCGCATGGGCAACCTCTTTTATCAGGCGGCGCGCACCGCGCCGTAACACATATCAGCGCCGCATCAGCCGTTGTGGTGGCGTACGGCCCGTAAAAATTCCTGGCGCGTATTCTGGCTGGATTTAAACAATCCGCCCAGGGACGTGGTGGTGGTGGCGCTGGTGGCGTCGCGGATGCCGCGCGCTTTCACGCAGTAATGCACCGCGTCGATGGACACCGCCACGTTCAGGGTGCCGAGCAGGGTTTGCAGCGCCACCAGGATTTGCTGCGTCAGACGCTCCTGCACCTGCGGGCGCTGGGCGAAAAACTGCACGATGCGGTTGATTTTGGATAAGCCAATCACGCTGTCCTTCGGGATATAGGCCACGGTGGCCTTGCCGTCGATAATCACGAAGTGGTGTTCGCAGGTGCTGGTCAGGGTGATATCCCGTACCGTGACCATTTCATCCACCTTCATCTTGTTTTGAATCAGGGTGATTTTGGGGAAATTGGCGTAATCCAGGCCGGAAAAAATTTCATCAACGTACATCTTGGCAATCCGGTGCGGCGTTTCCGCCAGGCTGTCGTCGGATAAATCCAGGTTAAGCAGGTTCATTATGGCGGTCATGTGCTCGGCAATCTGCCGTTTGCGGGTTTCCCCGTCCAGCACTTCCCCGCGCAGGGGCGTTTCGAGGCCGCGCGTCATTAAGGCTTCATGCACCAATGCGGCTTCTGTTGTCAGCGATAGCATACTTTTTCTTCTCCGGCAGGCCTGGCTGCTCTTGATCTCATCACGTCAAGATGCGCCCCCACTCTAGTAGAGAGCGCCGCGTTTATCCAGTGAATGTGTTGCATGCGCCATGAAATTTTTACCGGCTTTACCGCATCGCCGCCTGTGACTAACCGTTCAGGGCTGACGCCATGCCAGCGCGCCCGCGAGCGCCAGGGCGGCCACCGCCGTCATCAGCGCCGGCTCCAGCCGGCCGGTCAGGCTGCTGGCCAGCGCGGAGAGCATGGGGCCGATAAGCTGCCCGACCGCGTAGCCGCAGGTGAGCAGGCCGGTCATGAAGCGCATATGATCCGGCGCCTGGCGGCGGGAGCAGACCAGCGTCAATTGCACCACGCTCAAAAAGCCGCCGCCGGTGAGCACCGCGCCCGCCATCAGGCCGGCGACGCCGGGCATGGCGATCATCAGGCCGACGCCGAGCGTTTGCGCCCAGAGGGTCAGCGCCAGCCGCTGGCCGGCGCGCAGGCGATGGCGCGTCAGAATGCCGACCCCAATGCCCGCCATGCTGGCGGCGCCGAACACCGGCCAGATCCAGTGGCCGGTCTCGCTGCCGGGAAACCGCGCGGCCGCCATCTGCGCCAGAAAGGTGGCCGGCAGGATATAACCGAAACCCGCCAGGGAGTAGCTCCAGACCAGGCTTTTCAGCCGTGGCGTCAGCGCCGGCCTGGCGGCGTCCGGGCCCTGGCGCGTCAGCGCGCCGCCTCTGGGCAGATGCGCGCTGATAAGCGCCACCAGCAGCAGCGCCGTAACGCCATAGACCAGCCAGGCGCCCGCGGCGTGGATATCCAGGCGATGCATGACCAGCGCCAGCAGGCCGCTGACCATGATGCCGGCGCCGGGACCGGCGAACACCGCGGCACTGAGCGCCGGGCGACGTAGTTGTACCAGCCGGTCGCCGGTCCAGGCCGCCACCAGCACCATTGCCCATCCGCTGGCCGCGCCCGCCAGCAAACGCAGCAGGCAGTGCGCAAGCAGGCTGTGGGTAACGGCGCAGAGCAGCGTGATGGCCACCGTCCCCCACAGCCCAAGCCACAGCCGTATTTCCAGCCCCCTGCCCGCGCGCATGGCGTCATAAGCGCCCACCAGGTAGCCCAGGTAATTACAGGCCGCCACCACCCCCGCCCCGGTAAGGGTTAACTGCCCCGCGCTTATCATCAGCGGTACCTGCGGCGTAAAGGCGAAACGGCCGATACCCATCGCCACCAACAGTGCCAGAAAGCCGCTCAGGGCCACTTTTATCGCCATACCTTCTCCACAAGAAATATTCATCTTGCCAATAGCATGCACGATCACTAAACTCACGAAAAATGAATAATCAAGACCAACTTACTGACAAATAGAGAACACATGGATCTGACCCAGCTGAAAATGTTCTGCGCCGCCGCCGATACCGGTTCGCTGGCGCGCGCCGCCGAGCAGTTGCATCGCGTGCCGTCCAACCTGACTACCCGGCTGCGGCAGCTGGAGCGGGAATTGGGAACCGATCTGTTTATCCGCGAAAAACAGCGCCTGCGGCTCTCGCCCATGGGGCATAATTTCCTGGGCTACGCCACGCGGATCCTGGCGCTGAGCGAAGAGGCCATCAGCATGACCCACGCCGGGGAACCGACGGGCAATTTTGCCCTCGGCTCCATGGAAAGCACGGCAGCCATCCGCCTGCCCGCGCTGTTGGCCACCTATCATCAGCGTTTTCCCCGGGTGTCGTTGTCGCTGGCGACCGGATCCTCGGGGGAGCTGGTGGACGGCGTGCGCGCCGGCACCCTGGCCGCCGCCCTGGTGGACGGTCCGGTGAACTATGCTGAAATAGAAGGTTGCTACAGCTTCGCCGAGACGCTGGTATTGATTGCCGCGCTCGATCAGCCGCCGATCGACAGCCCGGCGGAGATTGCCGGCAAGACGTTGTTCGCCTTTCGCCCCAGCTGTTCTTACCGCCGGCGCTTTGAAGCGTGGTTTGCACAGCAGGGCGTGGCGCCCGGTCCGATCCTGGAAATTCAGTCGTATCATACCATGCTGGCCTGCGTCGCCAGCGGCGCCGGCGTGGCCATGCTGCCGCTGACGGTGCTGCGTCAATTACCGGATCGGCGGCGGGTGTCGGTGCATGAATTGCCGGCGCCCACCGCCGATGTGGCGACGTGGCTTATCTGGCGCGCCGATGCGTTCAGCCCCAACGTGGCGGCGCTGAAAAAACTGATTATCGAGCAATACCCGCCCGCGCCCGGGAACGGGTGTGCGGTTAACGATATGGTCCTGGAGAATATGTGATGGATGCGATGCCTGAGTGTATTGATGAGCACCGGCTGTTCGGCGGCCGGCAATGCCGTTTTCGCCATCGTGCGGCGAGTACCGGCGGCCTGATGACCTATAGCCTGTTCGTGCCGCCCGCCGATCGGCACGCGGCGCCGCCGCATATGGTGTTCTGGCTGTCGGGACTGACCTGCAGCGATGAGAATTTTTCGCAGAAAAGCGGCGCCCAGCGGGTGGCCGCCGAGCTGAACCTGTTGCTGGTGATGCCGGATACCAGCCCCCGAGGCGCGGATGTGCCGGATGACGAGGCGTATGATCTGGGCCAGGGCGCGGGGTTTTACGTTAACGCCACGCGGCAACCCTGGGCCGGGCAATTCCGGATGTTTGATTATGTGGCCGAAGAGTTGCCGGCGCTGGTGCGACGGCAGTTTGCGGTGAGCGGCCGGCAGGCGATCATGGGGCATTCCATGGGCGGCCACGGCGCGCTGATGCTGGCGTTGCGTTTCCCGGGGCGGTTTAGTTCAGTATCGGCGTTTGCGCCTATTGTCAATCCGGCGGAGGTGCCCTGGGGGCGTAAGGCGTTTAGCCACTACCTGGGGGATAACGCGCAGGCGTGGCGGGAATACGATAGCTGTGTCCTGCTGGCGGGGGATGCGGCCAGGCCATTGCCGATACTGATAGATCAGGGCGATGCCGATCAGTTTCTGGCGACGCAGCTGCAGCCCGAGAAGTTTGCGGATCTGGCGCGGCGGCGGGACTGGCCGTTAACGTTGCGCATCCAGCCGGGTTATGATCACAGCTATTTTTTCATCGCCAGCTTTATCGAGGATCATCTGCGCTTTCACGCGCTGCATCTTAACCGTTAACGCCCGTCCACTGTGAATCCGCCGACAGCGAGCCTGGCGAAACGGGGGCGTCCGGTGCCCCGAAACGCCGTGGCTGCTTCGGCCTCATAGGCACGCTTTCCCTTTTATCCGCCATGCTTACGCTGCCGCACCGGCGGCGACAGCCTCGACGTCGCGCAGCGCCTGCAGCACAATAGCCTCGTTTAAAGCGATCGGCACCAGATGGATGGATTCTCCCGGCTGGAGCGTGCGGGCAATGAGCTGGCCGACGGCGTCGCGGTCGTTGATATCCACACGCATGGCCGCCAGCGACGTCGGCAGGCCGAAGCGGCTCCAGGCGGCGCTGAGCGCGCGCAGGACGTCATGTTGTCCCAGCAGGGCGCACTGGACCAGGATGCCGTAGGCGACTTTGGTGCCATGCAAAAAGGACGCGGTGGCGGGCAGCGCCGTTAAGCCGTTATGGACCGCGTGCGCGGCCGCCACCCGCGTGTAGCGTTCGCCCAGGCCGCCCACCATGCCGCCGGCGGCGATAATGGCGTCCACCACATCAAGAAAATCCTGGCTTAGCTCGCCCCGGTCCAGCGCCGTCAGCGCCGCGGCGCTTTGGTTGAGCAGCACATCGCGCGCCGCCAGCGCGGTCTGGAGCCCCAGGCGTACGGTAAGCGGCAGTTTTTCCGGTTCGGGACTGAGCACCACCGCCTCATACCATTTCGCCAGCGTATCGCCGATGCCCGCCAGCAGGTAAGCTTTCGGCGCCGCCAGGATAATGCGCGGCTCCACCAGTACCAGGTGGTTGGCATCGGCGAAGATTTCAAAGCGCAGGGCTTGCCCGGCGTCGTCGTACCAGACCGAGAGCGGCGTCCAGGCGGCGCAGGTGGCGGCGATGGTGGGGATAGCCACCAGCGGGATGCCCAGGCGACGGGCCACCACCTTGGCGGTATCCAGCACCGCCCCGCCGCCGACGCCTATCACCACGCGGCGGTCGCCGCCGGCCCGGCGCGCCAGATCCGCAACGTCGCGCTCGCTGCAATGGCCGGCAAAACCGATGCGCACCGCGCCGGGGGCGTCAAAGGACGCCGGCAGGTAGGCGCGCGCCGCCGCCAGCGCCCGTTCGCCGTAAATCCAGACCGCGTTCGCCAGCACGTCCGCAGGATAGAAATGGACCAGCTGTTCGATGGCGCCGGAGTAGGAATAGTAATTATCGGGAGATACCTGTACACGGATTGCGTATGACATGCCTTGGCCTGTATAAAACCGCGCGCCGTGCGAACTGACCTAGCCGACCCGGCCCGCGCTGGAATGGGAAGAATATCTTATTGGGTATCCGGGCAATGGGTAAGCATTTTTTCGGCATATAAAAAGCCAATCGCGCTATAAACCCGGGCCGGCGCGCCGCCCGGGATCACCCGAGGGGACGGCGCGCGCGACGGGCCGGGCGGACGGCGGGCGCATCATCCGCCGTCCCGCGGTTCAGCTCTCCGAGCGCAGGGGCGCGGGCGGCGCGGCGACGGCGCGGGGTTCAGCGGCATCGGGCCGGGCGGGGAAAATCATCTCCCGATAAGGCACCAGGCGCGAGCCGTGGCTCCATTTGTAACCCAGCCAGATAACCAGGAACAGCGGGATGCCGATATAGGTGGCGGTGACGCTGTACCAGTCGATGCGATCCTGTAAAAACGCCTGGTAGTTTTGCCCGAGCGTGATAAGCAGGCACAGCACAAAGGCGAAAATCGGCCCGAGGGGAAAAAAGCCCGAGATATACGGCAGGTCGCTGAGCCGGCGGCCCTGGATGATATACCCTTTACGAAAGCGGTAATGGCTGATGGCGATGCCCAGCCAGGCGATAAAGCCGGTCATGCCGGAGGTATTAAGCAGCCACAGGTAGACCGTCTGGTTGCCGTACATCGAGGTCAGAAAGCACAGGCCGGCCATGATGGTGGTCAGGTAGAGCGCGTTGCGCGGCACCCCGCCCCGGGATAACTTGGCGAAGATTTTCGGCGCCTTGCCTTCGCAGGCCAGCATATACAGCATGCGGGTGGAGGCATACATGCCGGAGTTGCCGGCCGAAAGCACGGCGGTCAGGATCACCGCGTTCATTACGGCGGCGGCGGAGAGCAAACCGGCGTTGCGGAACACCAGCGTAAACGGACTGACGGTAATATCCTTGACGTCGTTGCGCAGCAGGTTCGGGTCGGTATAGGGGATGATCAGGCTGATGATCAGGATGGCCAGCACGTAGAACAGCAGGATACGCCAGAACACCTGGCGCACCGCGCGCGGAATATTCTTGCCCGGATCGGCGGACTCGCCGGCGGCGACGCCGATAAGCTCGGTGCCCTGGAAAGAGAAACCGACAATCATCGCCACCCCGATCATCGCCGGGAACCCGCCGGCGAAAGGCGCGTCCCCCACCTGCCAGTTATGCCAGCCCGCACCCTCGCCGCCGCGCAGGATACCGGCAATCATCAGTACGCCCACGGCGATAAATATCACCACCGTGACCACTTTGATCAGTGAAAACCAGTATTCCGCCTCGCCGAAGCCCTTGACCGAAATGGCGTTAAGCAAAAACATAATGGCAAGGAATATGGCGCTCCAGATCCAGCCGGGCACCGTGGGGAACCAGTAGTTCATTACCAACTGCGAGGCCACCAGATCGACGGCGATGGTCACCGCCCAGTTGTACCAGTAGTTCCAGCCCAGCGCAAAACCGAACCCTTCCTCGACGTAGCGCGCGCCGTAGGTGGCGAACGAGCCGGATACCGGCATGTAGGCCGCCAGTTCGCCCAGGCTGGTCATCAGGAAATAAACCATCAGGCCTATCAGGATATAGGAGAGCAGCGCGCCGCCGGGACCCGCCTGGGAGATGGTCGCCCCGGAGGCGACAAACAGCCCGGTGCCGATGGAGCCGCCGATGGCGATCATGGTCAGGTGGCGTGCCTTAAGTTCACGCCGCAGGCCCGGCGCGGCCTGGGGTTCGATGCGGTTTTGCAACATGGTTGTTCAGTCTGTCCGTACAAAAATCGAGGGCGGATTGTAACAAATCAGGCGGCGGGGGATAGCGCAACGCGCCGGTTATAAGAGACCTTCATGATCGGCAGGGAATTATAAGCAATACGGCGGAAGATTGCCGCTTTTTGCCGCGGCCGCCGGTCCGGGACGGTGGCGCGACATCGCCGGACGCTCAGCGCGGGAGTATGTCGAACTGGCGGCAGTAGTCCTGGAAACGGGCCAGCGCCTGGGAAAGGTGTTTTTGCCGATGATGCACCAGGTAAAGCGTGCGCATCAGCGGCGGCAGCGGCAGATCCAGCGTGACCAGGGTGCCGAGCGCCAGCGCCTCCGCCACCACCCGCCGCGACAGGCAACTGATGCCCAGGCCGTGGCGCACCGCGTGCTTGATGGCTTCCGAATTGCCGAGTTCCATGACCGGCAGAAAGCTTGGCAGCCGGGCCAGCAGCAGGTAATCGACGATTTCCCGGGTGCCCGATCCCTGCTCGCGCAGGATCCAGGGCGCACCGGCCAGTTCGGCCAGCGCCAGCCGGCGTCCCGCCAGCGGATTATCCGGCGCGGCAAACGCCACCAGCTCATCCTGCAGCCAGGGCTGGGTAACCAGATCCGGATTGTGGCTCGGCCCTTCAATCAAGCCCAGGTCGACGCGAAAATCAATGACGGCATTTACCACGTCCTGGCTGTTGCCCACCTGCAGCTCCAGCGAGGTGTCGGGATAATCGCGGCGATAGCCGGCAATCAATTCCGGCAGGATATAGTTGCCGATGGTGCTGCTGGCGAACAGGCGCAGCGCGCCGTTGCCGCCATGGAACAATTGCTCGATTTCCATCACCCGCTCCAGCAGCGCCATCGCCTTGGGATACAGCAGGCGGCCGTGCTCGTTAATCGCCAGCCGTTTGCCCACCCGATCGAACAGCTGCAGGTTCAGCTGGCTTTCCAGCTCGGTCAGCGCCGCGCTGACGGCGGACTGGGACAACGCCAGCGCCAGAGCGGCCTGGATGGTGGAGCCGCTTTTAACCACTTCGGTAAAGACTTCAAGCTGGCGCAGGGTGATATGCATCAGATACGGGTTCCTTGGCGTGACGCTTAACCACTAATAACGATAGGTTATAAACATATAATCAATTTCTCTTTTATGCCAGCGCCCATTACCCTGTTTTTATCCGGGAATAGAGGAGCGAAACGATGTTATCCCTGCGCCATGAAAAGTTATTACCCCCGATCCGCCTGGCCGGGCGCCGCCTGTCCGGGCTGTTGCTGGCGGCGGCCATTACCCTGGCGGCCGTACGCGCCGGCGACCTGCCCGCCGTTGCCGGCCTGGGGCTTGGCGCACTGACGCTGGCGATACTGGCGGGCATGGTGCTGGGCAATATCATCACGCCGGCCTGGCTTCATCAGTGTGACCCCGGCGTGCAGTTCGCCCGGCAGCGGCTGCTGCGCCTGGGCATTATCCTGTATGGTTTTCGCCTGACTTTCCAGCAAATCGGCGCTGTCGGCGCCACCGGGGTGGTGATTGATGTGCTGATGCTGTCCTCGACCTTTTTGCTGGCCTGCCGGCTGGGATGCCGGGGGCTGGGGCTGGACCGGCAGACCGCCATGCTTATCGGCGCCGGCAGCAGCATCTGCGGCGCGGCGGCGGTGCTGGCCACCGCGCCGGTGCTGAAAGCGGATGCGGATAAAACCGCCGTGGCGGTGGCGACGGTGGTGCTGTTCGGCACCGCCGCCCTCTTTCTCTATCCGGCGCTGTTTGCGCTGAATGCGCATTATCACTGGCTGAGCGTCAGCGCCACCGCCTTCGGTATTTATACCGGTTCCACCCTGCACGAGGTGGCGCAGGTGGTGGCGGCGGGCCATGCCGTCGGTCCGGAGGCGGAAAACGCGGCGGTGATCAGCAAAATGATCCGGGTGATGCTGCTGGCCCCGTTCCTGCTGCTGCTGTCGGCCTGGCTGCGGCAGCGCACGCCAGGGGCCTATGGCCCGGCCGGCGCCCCCCTCGCGTTTCCCTGGTTTGCCCTGGGATTTATCGCGGTGGCCGGCGTGAACTCGTTGCCGCTGTTGCCGCCACGGCTTATCGCGGCCATCACCACCCTGGATACCTGGCTGCTGGCCATGGCAATGGCCGCCCTGGGGCTGACCACGCATATCGGGGCGCTTAAACGCGCCGGGCTGCGGCCGCTGCTGCTGGCGCTGGCGTTGTTTCTCTGGCTGATGGCGGGCGGCGCCCTGGTGAACGCCGCCGTACAGCGCCTGCTGGGCTAAAAGGGATGTTTTTTTCCCTTTCGGGCGTTTTAGCGGCATTATCAGTGCGATAATAACGTCAAAAAGGAGAAGACATGAAGTATATAGGTGCCCATGTAAGCGCGGCGGGCGGCGCGGACCAGGCGGTTATCCGCGCCCACGAACTGGACGCGACGGCGTTTGCGTTATTTACCAAAAACCAGCGGCAATGGAAAGCGGCGGAACTGAGCGACGAGGATTGCGAAAAATTCCGCGCCGCCTGCGCGGAATATAATTTTTCTCCCGATCAGATCCTGCCCCACGACAGTTACCTGATTAACCTGGGACACCCGGTGGCGGACGCGCTGGAAAAATCCCGCGACGCCTTTATCGACGAACTGACCCGCTGCCAGCAGTTGGGGCTGACGCGGCTGAATTTCCATCCCGGCAGCCATTTACAGCAAATTGACGAGGAAACCTGCCTGGCGCGCATCGCCGAGTCGATTAACATCGCGCTGGAACGCACCCAGGGCGTGACGGCGGTGATCGAGAACACCGCCGGCCAGGGCAGTAACCTGGGGTTTCGCTTTGAACACCTGGCGGCGATTATCGACGGGGTAGAGGATAAAAGCCGCGTGGGCGTGTGCATCGATACCTGCCACGCCTTTGCCGCCGGCTACGATTTACGTACCGAGGATGCCTGCAGCCATACCTTTAGCCAGTTTGAGCATATCGTCGGCTTTTCCTACCTGCGCGGCATGCATCTGAACGACGCCAAAAGCGCGTTCAACAGCCGGGTGGATCGCCATCACAGCCTGGGGGAAGGCAATATCGGCAAAACCGCGTTCGAGTGGATCATGGCCGATCAGCGCTTTAACGCTATCCCGATGATCCTGGAGACCGTTGAGCCGGCGATCTGGGCGCAGGAAATCGCCTGGCTGAAATCCCTGGACCCGGACCGGCGCGAAGCCTAACGGTCCCGGCCGGCGATCGGCAATGCGCGGCGCCGGACCGCACAAGCCCGGGCGCCGGCACCGGCGAAGTTGCGTTAGCGCCGGTTGCGCACCACCTGGTAGCGCCGCGTCAGGTATTCCACCGGCGCGCTCCAGATATGCACCAGCCGGCAGAAAGGAAACAGCACGAACAGCGTCATGCCGAGGATCATATGCAGCCGGTAGATAACCGCCACGCCCTCAAGGTGCGCCGACGCGCCGGGGTGGAAAGTGACCACCGCCTGCGCCCAGCCCACCAGCTTCATCATCTCCGCGCCGTCCATATGCCTGCCGGATACCGGAATGGTGAGCAGCCCGAGGATCACCTGGACCACCAGCAGGGTCAGGATCAGGATATCCCCGACGCTCGAGGTGGCGCGGATGCGCGGATTAAGCAACCGGCGTTTTAATAGCAGGCCCCCGCCCACCAGGGTCAGGATGCCGCAAACGCCCCCCGCCCCCATCGCCATTTTCTGCTTTAGCGCTACGGACAAAAACGGCTCATAGACCCAGTGCGGCGTCAGCAGGCCGAACAGATGACCGAAAAAAATACCCAGGATGCCGATATGGAACAGATTGGACGCCAGGCGCATCCCTTTTTTATCCAGCATCTGGCTGGAGCCGGCGCGCCAGCTGTACTGGCCATAATCGTAGCGCAGCCAGCTGCCGGCCAGGAAGATGGTGCCGGCTACATAGGGATAGATATCAAAAAAGAACAGATTGAGAAACGACATGGCTAGTCTCCTTTCTTATCGGTGGCGCGCCGGGGCGCGTCAACCGCGGCGCCGCTGTGCGCGCGGCCGCGGGCCGGGCCGGGAGCGGCGCTGAAATCACTGCTCAGGTACTGCGGGATCACCGCGCCGGCAAACCGGCGCTGATGGCGGACTTGTTCGCCGGAGGCGCAGTCCGGCGGGGCGAGGAATTTGACCTGTTCCTCCTCCCAGACCGCGTCCAGCGCCGCCGGGGTATCGTCCCGCGCCTCAAGGGCGACGTTGTTATCCAGGCTGGCGCCGCGCAGCTCGCTGCCGGAGATCGCCAGCAGCATGTCGAACAGCAGGGCATAATGGTTAGACCGCGCCCGCAGCCGGGCGCCGAGCAGCGCCAGGATGGGCGCGATATCCGCCAGACCCTCGCGGCCCGCCACCTGGTCGCGGCTGGAGAGATATTCCAGATAGAGCGGCAGGAAATCAGGCAGTTCGCGGCTGTCCAGCGCCAGGCCGGCCGCCCGGTACTGCGCCAGCAAATCCACCATCGCCTGGCCGCGATCGCGCGATTCGCCGTGCACATGCTCGAAGAGCAGCAGCGAGGTGGCGCGGCCGCGATCGAACAGGCCGCAGTAAGCCTCCTGCGCGTCGAGCAGCGGTTGGGCGCAAAAATCGCCGATAAACCCGATCAGGCGGGCCGCCTGCCGCAGGGTTAATTCCCCGGCGCCGCCCAGCGCCGCGATCAGCTCCTCCCGCGCGGCCCAAAGGGGCTCGTCCGGATAATCCAATAAACGTCCGATAATCTTCAGGCTAATCATGGGGGGTGCCGCCGGTTTTTACGCTGACGTCAATGGCGTCGATGCGCTTGCTGTTAAACAGATTAAAACGGGTATCGCTGCCGTGGCAGCCGTCGCCGAAGCTGAAACCGCAGCCCTTGCTTTCCGGGAACGCGTCGCGGGCCAGCTCGCGGTGGCTGGAGGGGATGACAAAGCGGTCCTCATAGTTGGCGATGGCCAGGTAGCGGTACATTTCCCGCGCCTGGGCCTCGGACAGGCCGACCTGCTCCAGCGCGCTGGTGTCCACCCGGCCCTCTACCGTTTCGGCGCGCTTATAGTGGCGCATCGCCAGCAGGCGACGCAGCGCCAGCAGCACCGGAGCGGTATCGCCGGCGGTGAGCAGGTTGGCCAGGTACTGCACCGGGATGCGCAGGCTTTCCACGTCCGGCAGCACGCCGCTGTGCGGTAAGGCGCCCGCGTCGTCGGCGGACTGGATGGGCGACAGCGGCGGCACGTACCAGACCATCGGCAGCGTGCGGTATTCCGGATGCAGCGGCAGCGCCAGCTTCCAGTCTATGGCCAGCTTATAGACCGGTGATTTCTGCGCCGCCTCGATCACCCCCTGGGGAATACCGTCCGCCAACGCCTGCGCCACCACCGCCTGATCCTGCGGGTCGAGGAAGATATCCAGCTGGCTTTGGTAGAGATCCCGCTCCTGCTCGGCGGCGGCGGCCTGTTCTATCCGATCGGCGTCGTACAGCAGCACGCCCAGGTAGCGGATGCGCCCGACGCAGGTCTCCGAGCAGACGGTCGGCTGGCCGGCCTCGATGCGCGGATAGCAGAAAATGCATTTTTCCGACTTGCCGCTTTTCCAGTTGAAGTAGATTTTTTTATAGGGACAGCCGGTCAGGCACATGCGCCAGCCCCGGCAGCGCTCCTGGTCGATAAGCACGATACCGTCCTCTTCGCGCTTGTAGATGGCCCCGCTCGGGCAGGTGGCCACGCAGGCCGGGTTCAGGCAATGCTCGCACAGGCGCGGCAGGTACATCATAAAGGTGTGTTCAAACTGGCCGTACATGGCCGTTTGCATATGCTCGAAGTTTTTGTCCCTGGCGCGATGCTCGAATTCGCCGCCGAGGATCTCCTCCCAATTGGGGCCGCCGGTGATTTTTTTCATCCGCCGCCCGGTAATCAGCGAACGGGGACGGGCGACGGGCTGGTGCTTGCCCGCCGCCGCGGTGTGCAGATGCTGGTAGTCGTAATCAAAGGGTTCATAATAATCGTCGATTTCCGGCGCGTGGGGATTGGCGAAAATGTTCGCCAATATGCCCACCCTGCCGCCCATGCGCGGCTGCAGCCTGCCGTTGATCTTACGGATCCAGCCGCCCCGCCATTTATCCTGGTCCTCCCAGGCGTGGGGGTAACCTATGCCCGGTTTGCTTTCGACGTTATTGAACCAGGCGTATTCCATGCCTTCGCGGCTGGTCCAGACGTTTTTGCAGGTCACTGAGCAGGTGTGGCAGCCGATACACTTGTCGAGGTTCAGCACCATGCCGACCTGGGAACGGATTTTCATTGTGCTTTCTCCTGCGGGCGGTGGGTGCCGGCGAGCGCATTGCCCTGCGCGTCATCGTTATGTTCGTCGTCCAGCCAGTCGATACGGTCCATTTTGCGCACCACCACGAACTCGTCGCGGTTGGAGCCGACGGTGCCGTAATAATTAAAGCCGTAGGCCAGCTGGGCATAGCCGCCAATCATATGGGTGGGCTTGGGACAGACCCGGGTAACGGAGTTATGGATACCGCCGCGCTGGCCGGTGATTTCCGAGCCGGGAATATTCACGATGCGCTCCTGGGCGTGGTACATCATGGTCATGCCCGCCGGCACGCGCTGGCTGACCACCGCGCGGGCAATCAGCGCCCCGTTGGCGTTGAACGCCTCGATCCAGTCGTTATCGATGATGCCCAGCTCGCGGGCGTCGTCTTCGCTCAGCCAGACAATCGGCCCGCCGCGCGACAGGGTCAGCATCAGCAGGTTGTCGCTGAAGGTGGAGTGAATGCCCCATTTCTGGTGCGGCGTGAGGAAGTTCAGCGCTTTTTCCGGGTTGCCGTTGGGCTTGGCGTTAAGCAGCGGCGCCGCGGCGCGGGTATCAATGGGCGGGCGGTACACCAGCAGGCTTTCGCCAAAGGCGCGCATCCATTCATGATCCTGGTACAGCTGCTGGCGGCCGGAGAGCGTGCGCCAGGGGATAAGCTCATGCACATTGGTATAACCGGCGCTGTAGGAGACATGCTCATCCTCCAGCCCGGACCAGGTGGGGCTGCTGATAATCTTGCGCGGCTGGGCCTGCACGTCGCGAAAACGGATTTTCTCGTCTTCCTTGTTCAGCGCCAGATGACGGTGATCGCGCCCGGTCATGACGCCCAGCGCCGCCCAGGCTTTTACCGCCACCTGGCCGTTGGTCTCCGGCGCCAGCGATAAAATCACCTCGGCGGCGTCGATGGCGGTATTGATATTGGGACGGCCGGCGGCGGCCCCCGTGGTTTTGGTCAGGTTGAGTTTTTTCAGGAAATCAATTTCCACCTGGGTGTTCCAGCCGATGCCTTTACCGCCGTTGCCAAGCTTGTCCAGCAACGGTCCAAGGGAGGTAAAACGCTCATAGGTATTCGGGTAATCCCGTTCCACCACCATGATATGCGGCGCGGTTTTACCGGGGATCAGCTCGCATTCCCCTTTTTTCCAGTCCTCCACGCCCAGCGGCTGGGCCAGTTCGGCGGCGGAATCGTGCTGGATAGGCAGGGTCACCACGTCGGTCTCCAGGCCCAGGTGCCCCTGGCAGACGCGCGAAAACGCCGCGGCGATGCCTTTATAGATCTCCCAGTCGCTTTTCGAATCCCAGGCCGGGTCCACCGCCGCCGACAGCGGATGGATAAAGGGATGCATATCGGACGTATTCAGATCGTCTTTTTCATACCAGGTGGCGGTGGGCAGCACGATATCGGAATACAGGCAGGTGCTGGACATGCGGAAATCCAGGGTCACCACCAGATCCAGTTTGCCTTCGCCGCCCTGCTCCCGCCATTCCACTTCTTCCGGCATAACGCCGCCCTGGCGCCCCAGATCCTCGCCCTGGATGCCGTTTTCGGTGCCCAGCAGGTATTTGAGCATATATTCATGGCCCTTGCCCGACGAGCCGAGCAGGTTGGAGCGCCAGACGAACAGGTTGCGCGGGAAATTCTGCGGCGCGTCGGGCTGCTCGGCGGCAAAACGCAGCGCCCCGCTTTTCAGGCCGGCCACGGTATAGTCCACCGGCGACAGGCCGGCATCCCGCGCTTTGGCGGCGATATGCAGCGGATTGACGTTCAGCTGCGGCGCGGAAGGCAGCCAGCCCATGCGCTCGGCGCGCACGTTAAAGTCGATCAGGCTGCCGGTAAAGCGCGCGGGGTCCGCCAGCGGCGACAGCAGTTCCTGCGGCGCCAGGGTTTCATAGCGCCATTGGCTGGAGTGATTATAGAAAAACGAGGTGCTGTTCATATGGCGCGGCGGACGCTGCCAGTCCAGGCCGAACGCCAGCGGCAGCCAGCCGGTCTGCGGCCGCAGCTTTTCCTGGCCGACGTAGTGCGCCCAGCCGCCGCCGCTCTGGCCCACGCAGCCGCAAAACACCAGCATATTGATCAGGCCCCGGTAGCTCATGTCCATGTGATACCAGTGATTCAGCCCGGCGCCGACGATAATCATCGAGCGGCCGTGGGTTTTATCGGCGTTATCGGCGAACTCGCGCGCGATGCGGGCGATATTGTGCCGCGACACGCCGGTGATCTTCTCCGCCCAGGCCGGGGTATAGGCTTTGATATCGTCGTAATCGCGCGCGCAGTTGTCGTCGTCCAGTCCGCGATCGAGGCCGTAGTTGGCCAGCATTAAATCGTAGATGCTGGTCACCAGCGCCTCGCCGCCGCCGGCAAGCGTAAGGCGCTTGACCGGCAGTTTATGCAACAGGATATCGTTGAGCGGCACCGGGCTGAAATGCTCGCTGGGCGTGCCGCCAAAGTACGGGAACCCCACCTCCACCACCTGGTCGTGGCGGCCCAGCAGGCTGAGCTGTAATTTCACCTCCTGCCCGCTGCCGCCGTCGCGCTGCTCCAGGTTCCATTTGCCCTGCTCGCCCCAGCGAAAGCCGATCGCCCCCTGCGGCGCCGTCAGCCCGCCGGTGTTTTCATCAATGGCCACGGTCTTCCACTGCGGGTTATTGTCCTGCCCCAGGCCGTCCACCAAATCGGCGGCGCGCAGCAGGCGGCCGGCGGCGTAAAATCCCTGGGGCCGGGGTTCGAGCAGCACCAGCATCGGCAGGTCGCTGTAGCGCCTGACATAATCGAGGAAATAGCTGCTTTGCCGCTGCAGGTAAAACTCGCGCAAAATCACATGGCCCATCGCCAGCGCCATGGCGCTGTCGGTGCCCTGTTTCGGGCTGAGCCATTGGTCGCACAGCTTGGCGATTTCGGCGTAATCGGGCGTCACCGCCACGGTCTTGGTGCCTTTATAGCGGGCCTCAGTAAAAAAGTGGGCGTCCGGGGTGCGTGTTTGCGGCACGTTGGAGCCCCAGGCGATGATATACGATGAGTTATACCAGTCGGCGGATTCCGGCACGTCGGTTTGCTCGCCCCAGGTCATCGGCGAGGCCGGCGGCAGATCGCAATACCAGTCGTAGAAACTCAGGCAGACGCCGCCTATCAGGGAAAGATAGCGCGCGCCGGCGGCATAGGAAATCATCGACATGGCCGGGATCGGCGAAAAACCGATAATGCGATCCGGGCCATAGGTCTTGGCGGTATAGACATTGGCGGCGGCGATCAGCTCATTCACCTCGGCCCAGCTGGAGCGGATAAAGCCGCCGCGTCCGCGCGCCTGCTTATAGGCCCGGGTGGCCGCCGCGTCGCTCATGATGGCGGCCCAGGCGTCCACGGGATCGGCGTGCCGCGCGCGGGCTTCGCGCCAAAGGGTGAGCAGCAGCTTGCGCATCAGCGGATACTTCAGCCGGTTGGCGCTGTAGAGGTACCAGGAATAGCTTGCTCCCCGGGGACAGCCGCGCGGCTCATGGTTCGGCAGATCCGGGCGGGTGCGCGGATAATCGGTCTGCTGGGTTTCCCAGGTGACCAGCCCGCTTTTGACATAAATTTTCCAGCTGCATGAACCGGTGCAGTTTACCCCATGGGTGGAGCGCACGATCTTGTCATGCTGCCAGCGGCTGCGGTAGCCTTCCTCCCAGTCGCGATTGGTGTTCATCGCCTGGCCGTGCCCGTCGGCAAAGGTCTGGTCCAGCTGTTTGAAATAACGGAACCGGTCGAGAAAATGGCTCATCGGATGTTCTCCTGCAAGACAGGTCCCGTGGACCTGCGGTCAAAATACGAGCCCGGACGCCGCGCAATCGCCGGCGCCCAGGTCCTCAACGTGGTTTTTTGGTCGCCATGCCGCGATGGAGGTTGCGGCCGTAAACCAGCCACGTGACCAGCACGCACACCACATAAAACGCCAGGAATACTTTCATCGCGCCGGCCGGCGAACCGGTCAGGGCCAGCGAGGTGCCGAAAGCCTGGGGAATAAAAAATCCCCCCGCCGCGCCGATGGCGGAGATAAAGCCCAGCGAGGCGGCGGATTCCGTGGCCGCTTCGCGCTGCGCCTCGTCGTCGCTGCCGCCCCGCGCCTTGACCCGGTCCAGGGTAAGCTTGCGCAGGATCACCGCGATCATCTGGAAGGTGGAGCCGCTGCCGAGCCCCGCCGTCAGAAACAGCAGCATAAATACGGTGAAAAAAGCGGCGAACGAGCCGTCCTGTCCATTGGACGGCAGGGTCAGGAACAGCAGAGCGGCAAACAGGGCCATCAGCACAAAGTTGACCAGAGTCACGCGGATGCCGCCCAGCCGATCGGACAGCGCTCCGCCGGCCGAACGCGCCAGCGCGCCGATCAGCGGACCAAAAAAGGCGTAATGCAGGATCTGCACCGCGGGAAATTGAGTCTTCGACAGCATGGCGAAACCGGCGGAAAAGCCGATAAACGAACCGAAGGTCGCCAGGTAGAGAAAGCTCAGGACCCACATATGGCCGCGCTTGAGCACCACCATTTGCTTACTCAGGGACGCCTTGGCGGTAGCCAGATCATTCATGCCAAACCAGGCCGCCACGGCGGCAATCAGCAGCAGCGGCACCCACATCCAGGCGGCGTTTTCCAGAAATAGCCGGCTGCCGTCCGCCAGCACCCGCCCGGTGCCGCCAAAGACGGCGAACAGCGACGTGGAGATGACCAGCGGCGCGACCAGTTGCATCACGCTGACGCCCAGGTTGCCCATGCCGCCGTTCAACCCCAGCGCCCCGCCCTGGCGGGCCTTGGGGAAAAAGAAGCTGATATTGGCCATGCTGGAGGCGAAGTTGGCGCCGGCAAAGCCGCACAGCAGGGCGATGGCGATAAATACGCCGTAGGGCGTCAGCGGGTCCTGTACCGCCACGCCCAGCCACAGGCAGGGGATCACCAGGAACAACGTGCTGATGGCCGTCCAGCGCCGCCCGCCCGCCAAAGGCACCATAAAGGAGTAGGGCACCCGCAGAATGGCGCCCGACACCGCCGGCAGCGCGGTAAGCAGAAACAGCCGATCGGTGGAAAAATTAAATCCCACTTTATTCAGGTTGACCGCCACGGCGCTGAACAGCATCCAGACGCAAAACGACAGCAGCAGGCAATAAATGGAGATCCAGAGATTGCGGCGGGCCACCGGCTGGCCGCGGGTGCGCCAGAACTCGGGCTGTTCCGGCTGCCAATCCTCGATTACGGCGCCCCGGCGGCGTGGTGCGGCGTCTGAACGGGAAAGTAGAGTCATAAAGTCCTCGGGCATGTAGGGGGATTCGTTGTGATATCCGCCACCCTAGGCAAGGCGGGGACGGGCGAACTTGATGCAAATCAAGGGATAACCCGTTAGCCGGCGCGGCGTCCGGCCGGTCCTATCATTTGTAAGTAGTGCTTTTTTTCCGGCAAGGCCCTATGATTCATCAGGTTATGGCCCGGCCACGAAGAGAGGGGTAACCCCCGCCCCGCTCACGGCTATTTGTGGGTACTCCTAAAGGGGTATAGGGTTAACGCCGGGGATCAGGAACAATGGCCCCATCCGCCGCTCGCCTGCGCTTGACCTGGGAACGCTGCCTTATGATCAAAGCTCTTTTCGCGCCGTTATCCATCGTCCAGCAGGTGGCGCTGCTGATGCTGCTGTCGGGCATATTGGGCATCGGCGGCATGAGCCTGTCGTTATGGATGGCGCAAAGCATGCAAGGCAACGCCCATGCCATCAATAAGGCCGGCTCGCTGCGCATGCAAAGCTACCGGCTGTTGTCGCGCGTGCCGCTGGATCAAAGCAGCGACCCCTTGCTCGCCGAACTGGAACGGGACCAGTTAAGCGACGATCTGCGCCAGCCGGTGAAGCGCGAAGGCCTGACCCCGCAGTACCTGGATTTGCGCGACCATTGGCACGGCACGCTTAAGCCGCTGCTGCTGCGGGCGCAGCGCCCCGCGGACGCCGCCCGGGGCGTTGCGGAGTTCGTGCGCCGGCTGGATGCGCTGGTGTCGGATCTCGATCGCAATACCGAGCGCCGGCTGGCGCTGGTGGCCCTGGTGCAGAAAATCATCATCGCCCTGACCCTGCTGGTGCTGACCGGCACCATCCTTTACCTGCGCCGCCGGCTGCTGCGTCCCTGGCGGCACCTGCTCAACCAGGCCAGAGCGGTAAGCCGCGGCGATTTTAGCCAGCGCTATCCGCTACCGCCCGGCGCTGAACCGGGCGGATATCATGAAATGGATCAGCTGGGCTTTACCCTGAACAGTATGTCGCAGTCGCTGTCGCAGATGTATACCGAGCTGGAGCAGCGGATCGCGGACAGCACCGCCGATTTGCGGCAAAAAAACCGCGTGCTGGATTTTCTCTATCGCGCCAGCCGGCAATTGCATACCGGCGCGCCTTTGCCCGGCCGCCTGCGACCGGTGCTGGAGGAATTGCAGACCCTGATCCCCTTGCGGGAAATCCAGATCCGGCTCTATGAAAACGATCGCGATCCCGGACTGGATGGCGTCCAGGCAGACGGCGAGGCGGCGGCGAACGATGCCGCACAACCGGTAAACGACGGGGCGGCACCGCCGGATGCCGGGGCGACAGCGATACAGGGCGGGATGGCCGACACCGCGGGCGGACCCGCGCCTGTCGATACGGCGCGGATTGCCGCCCGTCCGCCGGCGCCCGACTTAAGTGAAGCCGGGACGGAGCAGCTCAGCTGGCGCCTGCACGATAAATTAGGTCAATACGGCGTGATGCTGGCTGCGTATCCGCCGCGCCACAGGCTGGATGATACGCAGCGCCGGCTGGTGGCCACGCTTGTCGAACAGCTGACCAGCACCCTGGCGCTGGAACGCCAGGCCGAGCATCAGCAGCAGCTGATGCTGATGGCCGAGCGCACGGCCATTGCCGGCGAACTGCACGACAGCATCGCCCAGTCGCTCTCCTGCCTGAAGCTGCAAATAGGCGTCCTGCAAATGCAAAATACGCACGCCGCGCCTGAAAATCAGCTGCTGATGCAGCAAATGCGCGACGAGCTTAATACCGCCTACCGCCAGCTGCGCGAGCTGCTGACCACCTTTCGCCTGCGCCAGACGGAGCCGGGCCTGCGCGCGGCGCTGCAAACCACGGTGGAGGAATTTTCGGCGCGGCTGGGGTTCGCCGTCGAGTTCATCTATCGGCTGCCGGCGCAAGCCGTCTCGTCCCATCAGGCCATCCACCTGACGCAGATCGCGCGCGAAGCGTTAACCAATATCGTCAAACACGCCGGCGCCAGCCGGGTGACGCTTACCGCCGACCTGGAGGCGGATGCGCTGGTGCTCAGCATCCGTGACAACGGCCGCGGCCTGCCGGAGGAACATCAGCGCCAGCATCATTACGGCGTGGTTATCATGCAGGATCGCGCCAGGAACCTGCACGGCGACTGCCGGGTGGCGAATCTCCCCGGCGGCGGCGCCGAAGTACGGGTAACCGTGCCGCGGCAACCGGCATCATCCTATTAACAGGAACAGACCATGAGCGAATCCGACGTCGCCACGATTTTATTGATTGACGATCACCCGATGCTGCGCAGCGGCGTGCGGGCGCTTATCGGCATGGACCCCGGCCTGAAAGTGGTTGCCGAAGCCGCCAACGGCGAGCAGGGGGTGCTGTTGGCCGAAACGCTGGATCCGGATTTGATCCTGCTCGATTTAAAGATGCCGGGCATGAGCGGGCTGGATACGCTGGACTGCCTGCGCCGGCTGCCCCTTTCCGGGCGCATCGTCGTATTCAGCGTCTCGAACCATCAGGACGATGTGATTACCGCCCTGAAACGCGGCGCCGATGGTTACCTGCTGAAAGATATGGAGCCGGAAGATCTGCTGGCGGCCATCCGCCAGGCCGCGGCGGGCAGGATGGTATTAAGCGAGGCGCTGATGCCGGTGCTGGCGGCCGGCCTGCGCGATGACCGTCCCGGCGGCGCGCGGGATAGCGGGCAGTTGACGCCGCGCGAGCGCGATATCCTGAAGCTTATCGCCCACGGCCTGCCGAATAAAACCATCGCCCGCAGGCTCGATATCAGTGAAAGTACCGTGAAGGTACATGTGAAACATCTGCTGAAAAAAATGGGGTTGAAGTCACGGGTGGAGGCGGCGGTATGGGCGCTGCAAAGCAAGGTGTTCTGACGTGGCATTATAAAAAACGCCCCGCGCGGGGCGTAAAAGAAGCATCGGCGCCCCGGAGCATTGAGCCCCGGGATGCCGGGCCGGCTTAGGCCAGCGCTTTCGCCAGTTCGGCGTCCGGACGTTTCAGTACCGAGTACATCACGCCCAGCAACAGGGTGCCCGCCGCGATGGCGACCAGGTAACTGAGCACCGGCGTAATGGCGCCCGGGATCAGCAGCACAAACATACCGCCGTGCGGCGCCATCAGCTTGGCGCCGAAGAACATCGACAGCGCGCCGGTGACGGCGCCGGAGATCATGGCAAGCGGGATCACCCGGAACGGATCGCGCGCGGCGAAGGGTATCGCGCCTTCGGAGATAAAGCACAGCCCGAGCACAAACGCGGCCTTGCCGGCCTCCCGTTCCGGTTTATCGAACTTATTGCGCGCCAGCAGGGTGGCGACCGCGATGCCCAGCGGCGGCACCATGCCGGCGGCCATAATCGCCGCCATCGGCGCATAGGTTTGCGTACTGAGCAAGGCGACGCCAAAGGCATAGGCGGCTTTGTTGATCGGCCCGCCCATATCGCTGCACATCATGGCGCCGAGGATGGCGCCCAGCAGTACGGCGTTGGCGGTGCCCATCGACTGCAGCCAGTTGGTCAGGCCGGTCAGGATCCTGGCCACCGGCGTGCCCACCACATAGATCATCACCAGACCGGTCACCAGGCTGGCGATTAACGGTATGATCAGTATCGGTTTCAGCGCCGCCATGCTTTGTGGCAAAGGCAATTTGGTGCTGATAAGCCTGGCCACGTAGCCGGCCAGAAAACCGGCGATAATACCGCCGATAAATCCGGCGCCGGTGCTGACCGCCAGCATACCGCCCACCAGGCCCGGCGTCAGGCCCGGACGGTCGGCGATGGAGAAGGCGATAAAGCCCGCCAGCACCGGTACCATCAGGGCGAACGCCGATTTGCCGCCGATGGTCATCAGCGCCGAAGCCAGGGTTCCCGGCTGTTCAAAGGCATGGATGCCGAAAACAAAGGATAACGCGATGCACAGGCCGCCGGCCACCACCATCGGCAGCATATAGGAAACACCGGTCAGCAGATGGCGATACGGACCGGGAGAGGCTTTTTTGGTCTCGCCGGATTCAGTATTGCCGCCCTGCGCGGACGGCTGGTACACCTTGGCCTCCACCACCGCCTTATCCAGTTCCTGGGCGGTTTTTTTCAGCGCCAGGCCGGTACTGGTGCGATACATCGGTTTGCCGGCGAACTTGCTCAGATCCACCTCTATATCGGCGGCCACGATCACCAGGTCCGCCTGCTGCACTTCCTCGGCGGTGATGGCATTACCCGCCCCCACCGAGCCGCGGGTCTCCACCTTCACCCACCAACCGCGTTTTTTGGCTTCGCCATCGATGGCTTCCGCCGCCATATAGGTGTGCGCCACGCCGGTCGGGCAGGCGGTGATGGCCACCAGCCGTTTGGGTCCGGTGGCGGCAAGCGCCGCCGCGGGCGTGGTTTCCGCCGGCGCCTGGTACAGGCTGGCCTCGGTCTTGGCGCGGGCGAGGAAAGCTTCCGGCTGGCTGGCCGCCTGGGACGGTTCGCCGGTAAACACCCGCTTGCCGTTCAGGGCGGCATCGGGGGTAAGGCCGCCCACCGCCACCACCAGTTCGGCGTCGGCGGCGGAGTCAACCAGGGTCAAACCCGCTTTCGGCGCGGCATCGACCAATATTTTTTTCACCAGGTGGCATCGTGCCTGCCCCAGCGAGCTGTCTATTTTCAGCAGCGTTTTCATTGTGCCTCCAACTGGTCATTAAACGGTTTTAAATCCACTCGGGCCATCATGGCGGCCAGCTGCGGCCGATCGGTGATGCCGACATTGCTTTGACTGACCGCCAAAGCCGCCACGGCGGTCGCCAGGCGTAACGTATGTTCACTGGACTCGCGCATCAGCAGGCCATAGATCAGGCCGCCCACCATGGAATCGCCGGCGCCGAC
Organism: Sodalis sp. RH24; assembly: GCF_047324145.1. Lineage (NCBI taxonomy): Bacteria > Pseudomonadati > Pseudomonadota > Gammaproteobacteria > Enterobacterales > Bruguierivoracaceae > Sodalis > Sodalis sp. RH24. Next base: position 5,402,165 of record NZ_CP178729.1, on the reverse strand, counting down.
GGTGCTGACCACTTCACAGGCCGGCGGCTTGGCCAGCCAGGCGCCCGAGGCGTTGACCCACAGCGCGCCTTCGGCGCCCAGTGAAATCACCACATGGGCGATGCCCTGCTCGCGCAGCGCATGGGCGGCCACCACCACGTCGGCCAGGGTGGGCAGCTTGCGGCCGGCCCAGATTTCCAACTCGCGCCGGTTGGGCTTGACCAGCCAGGGCGCGGCTTTCAGCCCGGCCACCAGCGCTTCGCGGCTGCTGTCGAAAATAATGCAGGGGCAGTGGCTGCGCAGCTTGATCATCCATTCGGTAAAGGCTTCCGGCGGCACGCCCGCCGGCAGGCTGCCGCTGACCGCCACCATATCGAACTGGCCCAGCCAGGTCAGCGAATCGTTGACAAAGCGTTCCCAGTCCTGCGGCGTGACGTTAAATCCGGAAAAATTGAAATCGGTCACGTCTCCCTGCTTCTCGGTCAGCTTGACGTTGATGCGGGTACGCCCCTGCACGACCTGGAAACGGTTGGCAATGCCCAGATCGCTGAACAGCAGTTGGAAACCGTCCTGGTTTTCCTTGCCGAGAAAGCCGCCGACGGTGACGTCGATGCCAAGATCCTTCAACACCTTGGCGACGTTTATCCCTTTTCCCGCCGCGTGCAGTCCGGTCGTTTGCACCAGGTTAACCTCCCCGCGTTCAATTTCGGGGCAATAGCCGACCAGGTCGTAAGCCGGGTTCAGCGTAATGGTGGCGACGCGTCTGCTCATGCCGCGCCCTCCCCGAGTCCCGCGGCAATCGCCGCGCCGATGGCTTGCAGCGCCTGTTCGGCGTCGGCGCCTTCAGCGGTGAAACGCAGGCGATGGCCGCTCTTCACGCCCAGGGCCACCACTTTCATCAGGCTGCGTCCATTGGCCGGTTTGCCGGACCCGTCCAGGTTGGTGACGGTAATGACGCTGTCGAACTGTTTGATCACGTTCACCAGGGCGGTGCCGGGGCGGGCGTGCAGGCCATGCTCGTTACGCACCACGAATTCCGCGCTTAATACCCCATCCGTCGCCGCGGCTTCGCCGCTGAGCAGGGCCAGCAGGGCGGGAGCGTCGGCGGTCAGCAGGCGGCTCGCCTCGCCGGCCAGCAGCAGGTCGCCGATGACGTTCAGCACGTCAAGCGGCCGATCGTCTGCCATGGCGACGGTAATCAGCAGCGCCACGCTTTCACCGTCCTCGACAAACGCCGTCGCCGGGCGACTGATCGCCACGGCGCTGGCCAGGTTGCCGCGCGTGCTGTCGTTCAGCCAGACGCCCTGCCCCAGGTTCAGCGGGCGGCCGCTGATGATATCGCTGACGAACGCGACGTCCACCGCGGCCGCCAGTTGCAGGCGGCCGGCATTGAGCGCCTTAAGGGTGACCATGTCGCCGGCGGGGACGTCCAGGGCCATCAGGGAGATATCGAACAGGAACGGCGCCGGCTGCTTTTCACCCGTCAGCGCGGCGCGCAGTTCTTCGGCCGACGTGGTGCTCGCCAGGCGCGCCGCCACGGCATCGTCGCTTAAGACATGGGTCAGCTGGCGCAGCAGCGCGAGATGCTCGTCGGAGCGCGCGGCGATGCCGATCACCACATAAGCCGTCTGGCCCTCGCCCCAGTCAATCCCCTGCGGAAACTGAAATACTTGCACGCCGGTGTTCAGCACCAGGTCGCGGGTATCCGTGGTACCGTGCGGGATGGCGATGCCATTGCCTAAAAAAGTGGACGTCTGCTGCTCGCGCTTCATCATGCCGTCCACATACCCGGCGTCGACATAACCTGCCTGCGTCATGGCCGCGGCGATCTGGGCGATGGCCTCCGTCTTGCTCTGCGCCTGGGCGCCGAGATGAATATCTTTTAATGACAAATCAAACATATCTCTCCTCGCTTGCTGATATTGCTAATATTGAATCGATTCAGCTTCGATACACACCAACAGCGGGATGGTCCGGGGCATCGCCTGTCTAATCACGCTGAAACGTTTCAATAAAGTCTCCGACGTTGGCGGCATGATTGCAAGCGCCCGTCGACTATTCCTGTCGGATCTTTGAAGCGCCGCACAGTTTATCGTTATTCAGGCACGTCCCGGCCCGCCGGGACGGCTTTTGCTGACGCGCTGCTGAAGACCCCATCCCCCATGCCCGTCGCGGCCTGACCGGGGCCGCCCGCGCAGCGATCCGGCGGCGCGCCTTGCCGCCGGCCGACGTCATGCTGAAGTGGATTTATTTTCGCCGCCGGCTGTTGTTTTTCGCCAACAGGCGTATTATTCGGGCGTCCATTTGTCCTGATCCCGATGCCATTATCATGCACACGCCTATCGCCCTCCCGCGGCGCCTTCCGGATATGACCGCCCCGGCCTTTCTGGTTATCGCTTTTCTCTCCGGCATCGCCGGCGCACTGCAGTTGCCGACCCTGAGCCTGTTCCTGTCCACGGAAGTGGCGGCCCGGCCCTTTATGGTGGGCCTGTTCTATACCGGCAGCGCGGTGATAGGCATCGCGGTCAGCCAGTTCCTGGCCGGCCGGTCGGATAAAAAAGGCGATCGTAAACGGCTGATCCTGCAATGCTGCCTGCTGGGCGCGGCGGGCTGCGTGCTGTTTGCCTTTAACCGCAGTTATTTTGTCCTGCTGGCCTGCGGCGTGTTATTGACCAGCTTCGGTTCCACCGCCAACCCGCAGATGTTCGCCCTGGCGCGCGAACATGCCGAGCAGACGGGGCGCGAGGCGGTCATGTTCAGTTCGGTAATGCGCGCGCAGGTGTCCCTGGCCTGGGTCATCGGACCGCCGCTGGCCTTTGCCCTGGCGCTGGGCTTTGGTTTCAAAGTGATGTATATGATGGCCGCCGTCACCTTCGTGGCCTGCGGCGCGCTGGTCTGGCTGGCGCTGCCGTCGATGCGCAAATCGGCGCTGAAAACCGCCGCGGTGCTGGAGGCGCCCCGCCGCAACCGCCGCGACGCGATGCTGCTGTTCGCCGCCTGCACGCTGATGTGGACCTGCAACTGCATGTACCTGATCAATATGCCGCTCTATCTCATCCACGAGCTGCAGCTGCCTGAAAAACTGGCCGGAATGCTGATGGGCACCGCCGCGGGCCTGGAGATCCCGACCATGCTGGTGGCCGGCTATGTGTCCAGGCGCTTTGGCAACCGGCTGCTGATGCGCATCGCCGTCGGCGCCGGGCTGCTGTTTTACCTGGGGTTGCTGGTGTTTACCGCCCCTATGGCGCTGCTGGCGCTGCAGTCGCTGAACGCGGTGTTTATCGGCATTCTGGCCGGCATCGGCATGATCTATTTTCAGGATCTGATGCCGGGCCAGGCCGGCGCCGCCACCACGCTGTTTACCAATACCGGACGGGTGGGCTGGATTATCGCCGGTTCGGCCGCCGGGCTTATCGCGGAAATCTGGCAGTACCATACGGTGTTTTTTGTGGCGCTGCTAATGATTGCCGGCGCCGGTTATTGCATGTGGCGCATTCGTGATGTAGATTCGCCGCTGCCCCGCGACACGCACTTTTCCCCCTTGCCTGAAGGCCCGGGCAACGGTAACGTGTCGCCATAGACTCCGATACAATTATACAGGTCCACTTTGATGGCTAGAGCAAACGAAATTAAGCGCGGCATGGCGGTAAATTACAACGGCAAACTCCTGCTGGTAAAAGACATTGATATCCAGAGCCCAAGCGCGCGCGGGGCCAGTACGCTGTATAAGATGCGGTTTTCCGACGTCCGCACCGGCCTGAAGGTGGAGGAGCGCTTTAAGGGCGACGATATCCTCGAGACCATCAACCTGGTGCGCCGCTCGGTGACGTTTTCCTATATCGACGGCGAAGAATATGTCTTTATGGACGACGAGGACTATACCCCGTACCTGTTCAAGAAAGACCAGATAGAAGACGAACTGCTGTTTATCCCCGAAGGCGGCATCCCCGGCATGCAGGTGCTGACCCTGGAAGGCCAGGTGCTGGCGCTGGAATTGCCGCAAACGGTGGATCTGGAGATTATCGAAACCACGCCCGGCATCAAAGGCGCGTCGGCCAGCGCCCGCACCAAGCCGGCGCTGATGAGCACCGGCCTGACCGTCTCGGTGCCGGAATACCTGAACAGCGGCGAAAAGATCCGTATTCACGTGGCGGAACGTCGCTATATGAGCCGCGCCGACTAACTATTTCCAGGCCAACGGCCAGACGGGGTGCATCATCATGGCGACCCTTGCCTCGCATCACCTTCCCGCCGGGGTGCAACAGCCCGGCTACGATCGCGCCCTGCTTAAGAGCCGCATCGTACATATCGGTTTCGGCGCGTTCCACCGCGCCCATCAGGCGGTAATGACCGATCGGGCGCTTAACGCCGTTGGCGGCGATTGGGGCATCTGCGAGGTCAGCCTGCACAGCGCCGGTTTACTGCAGGCGCTGCGCGCCCAGGATCATCTGTTTACCGTGCTGGAAAAAGACGGCGCCGGCGAGCAGGCGCACGTTATCGGCGCGGTCCGCGAGTCGGTTATCGCGGCAGAGGTCGGCATCGCGGCGGTGCTGGAAAAGCTGGCCGAGCCGCAGGTGGCCGTCGTCTCGCTGACCATTACCGAAAAAGGCTATTGCATCGAGCCTGACAGCGGCGAGCTGGACCGCGCCAATCCGCGCGTCCAGGCGGATATCCTGCATCCCGGGGCGCCTGGCACCGTGCCGGGTATTCTGGTGGAGGCGCTGCGCCTGCGCTATGCGCGCGGTCTCGCGCCGCTGACCCTGCTGTCGTGCGACAATATTCCCGGCAACGGCCAGGTGCTCAGGCGGGCGGTGCTGGGCCTGGCCCAGGCCAGGGATCCGCTGCTGGCGGCATGGATCGGGGAACAGGTGTCGTTTCCGGCCACCATGGTCGACCGTATCGTGCCCGCCGCCACGGAAGAAACGCTGGCTGAGATTGCCGCCCTTATCGGCGTGGCGGATCCCTGCGCCATCGCCTGCGAACCCTTTATCCAATGGGTTATCGAGGATAATTTTGTTGCCGGCCGGCCGGACTGGCAGGCGGCGGGCGCGCAGTTTGTCCCCGACGTCGCGCCGTATGAAGAAATGAAGCTGCGCATGTTGAACGGCAGCCATTCCTTTCTGGCCTGGCTCGGCTATCTGGCCGGCTACCAGCATATCAGCGACTGCATGGCGGACCCGGGCTACCACGCCGCCGTGGCCGCGATGATGGCGCGGGAACAGGCGCCCACCCTGCGCCTGGGCGCCGGGGAAGTGGACCTCGCCGCCTACGCCGCGCAGCTGCTGGCGCGCTTCGCCAATCCGGCGCTGAAACACCGCACCTGGCAGATTGCCATGGACGGCACGCAAAAGCTGCCGCAGCGCATGCTGGACCCGGTGCGCTGGCATATCGCCCACGGCGACGGCTATCCCCTGCTGGCGCTGGGCATCGCAGGCTGGATGCGTTATGTGGGCGGCCGCGACGATCTCGGCGCGCCTATTGATATCCGCGATCCGCTGAGCGACGAGCTGCGGCGCATCGTCGACCACAGCCCCGACGGCGAGCCGCGGGTGCTGGCGCTGTTGGCGCTGCGTTCGGTATTCGGCGCGGATCTGTCCGCCAGCCCCGCCTTTGCCGCCGCCGTCACCGCGGCGTATCTCGCGCTGGCGCGGGACGGCGCCAAAGCGACGGTGGCCGCCGTCCTCTCCCCGGCCGCCCGGGGACGACCATGACCGCCCGCACCACCCTGATTACCGGTTTTCTCGGCAGCGGTAAAACCACTACCCTCTTGCATCTGCTGGCGCAAAAACCGGCCGGCGAACGCTGGGCGGTCCTGGTGAATGAATTTGGCGAGATTGGCGTCGACGGCGCGCTCCTGGCCGACAGCGGCGCAGTGCTCAAGGAAATTCCCGGCGGCTGCATGTGCTGCGTCAACGGCCTGCCCATGCAGGTGGGATTAAATACCCTGTTGCAGCGCAACACCCCCGATCGGCTGCTGATCGAGCCGACCGGGCTTGGCCATCCCAAACAAATCCTCTCTTTGCTCACCTCGCCGGTATATGAAAACTGGCTGACCCTGCGCGCCACCCTGTGCCTGCTGGACGCGCGCCAGCTCGGCGACGCACGTTACCGCGACAATGAAAACTTCCGCGACCAGCTGGCCGCCGCCGATGTCATTATCGCCAACAAGCAGGACAGCTACCAGCCGCAGGATCGCGTGCTGCTGGCCGAGTGGGCCGCCGGGCACGGCGATGGACGCCAAATAGTCGACGCCGTCCAGGGCCGGGTGCCGCTGTCATTGCTGGACCTGCCGCGCCTGAACGCGCGCGAACTGCCCGACGGCGCCCACCATCACGCCCCCCCGGCGCCCAAGGCGGGACTCGCGGCGCTGCGGCTGCCGGGCAATACCGGCTGGCGGCGTGCGCTGAACCAGGGCCAGGGCTACCAGTCCTGCGGCTGGATTTTTGACGGCGCCACCACTTTCGATACCATCGGCCTGCTGGAGTGGGCGCGGCTGGCGCCGGTGGAACGGGTCAAGGCCGTGGTACGCATCCCCGAAGGCACCCTGCAGGTCAACCGCCAGGGCCAGGACTTGCGCATCGAGACTCTGCCCGCACCGCCGCCCGACAGCCGGATTGAATTGATCAATCCCGCCCCGGCGGATTGGAACGCGCTGCAAACGGCTTTGTTGAAGATTCGTTTAAATTAGCAGGAATACTATAATCACCTTAATTTAGTCACTTGTTTTATAGGTGCTGAGTCATGCGTCGCTTACCTGCCGTTATTTTGCTCAATATCCTGGGCATCGCGCTTTTTGTCTCATGGTACCTGCCTTCGCACCACGGATTCTGGTCGCGACTGGATACGGCGATCTTCCTGTTTTTTAATCATATCGCCGCCAGTAGCCATAGTTATGCCGTATTCCTGGCCGTCACCAACTATCGCGCGTTCGATATCACCTCCCTGCTGGCGATGGGCCTGCTTTACCTCCACTACCTGTTGCGCACCCCGCCGGATCGGCGCTATCAATTGATAAGCCTCGGCATCGTCATGCTGCTTTCGGCGCTGGTGCTTAACCAGCTGGGGCACCTGCTGCCGGTCAGCCGCCCCAGCCCGACGCTGTTTTTCCAAAATGAGGACGGCGTGGTGCGCGTGTCGCAATTTAGCCGCATTCCCACCAAGGACGCTTCCATGGATAGCTTTCCGGGCGACCACGGCATGATGCTGATGATTTTTGCCGCCTATATGCTGCGCTATTTCGGCGGCCGGGCGTTTGCCTGCGGCATGGCTATCGTGGTGCTGTTCTCCCTGCCCCGGGTGATGATTGGCGCGCACTGGTTCAGCGATATCGCGGTGGGATCGCTGTCGGTGGTGCTGGTCGGCCTGAGTTGGTGGCTGATGACGGATGCCAGCGATAAGGCGGTGAGCTGGTTTAACCAGCGCTTGCCGGGCGTGCGCGACCGGCGATATCAATAGGAATTAATTATAGCGGGGGCGGCCTGTGACGGCGTCCGGCGGTCGCCACGTTACGGGAAGGTTGCGGGATCGCCGGCCCCCGGGCGGCGACAATGCCCGCCCGCCGCCATTCCCGGCAAACGGCGGGGCTTTTTGATCCAATTCTTAACGTTTAATTTAATACTATTTCACATCACCAAAAGTTATAAAATAGTCGATAAAAATCCTCGCTTTCCCTTATTCATTACGGTACCCTCGAATTCGCTGTACTTATACACTGATATTTTCCCGCTAATAAAAATGTGTGAGTAATACCACACAATGCAGGAATAACGGTTGGTCAATCAGTATTTGCGCATTATTCTCGATTCGCTCGGTATTTTATAGCGGCACCGTCGCTAAGGACTTTAAGGGATAACACTTATAATGGTCAAATCTCAACCTATTTTGAGATATGTGCTGCGGTTAATCCCCGCAGTGGCGGCGGCAGTTATGCTTTCCGCCTGTAGTTCTCATGGCAGTCAACAAACAGCTGAGATGCATGCAGTCAACGATAAAAGTGATTTTTTACTGCAAGCCTCTCAGGATCAATTCGAAGATATGGTCCGTAATGTCGATGTGAAGACGAAAATTATGGATCAATATGCCGTATGGAAAGGCGTTCGGTATCGCCTGGGCGGCAGCTCTAAACGTGGTATAGATTGTTCGGCTTTTGTACAGCAAACGTTCCATGAACAGTTTGGCCTGGAATTGCCGCGCTCAAGCAGCGAGCAGCAGGGTATTGGCGCTAAAATCCAGCGCACCAAGCTGCGTCCAGGAGATCTGGTCGTGTTCCATGCCGGTTCCACCGGGCGCCATATGGGGATTTACCTGGGCAACGATCAGTTTGTCCACGCATCCACCACCAGCGGCGTCACCATTTCCAGCCTATCGGAAACCTACTGGAACAAGCGTTATCGGGAAGCACGGCGGGTATTAACCGGCGGCGCCAAGGGGCAGATGACCACGGCAATGCGCGGCAACAGCAACTCCTGATAATTAACGGTTATTATTTAAATGTCCTGAATGCCGAACGAGATAAAAGCCGCCTGCCCGGGCGGTTTTTTTTTGACCATTATTAAAGATTTGTATATCTGTTTTTTTGCTTAATACATATTCTTCGAAGCTCATCACTATTCTCGCCGCTATATTCCCAGCTCCTTAACATATTTGCCTGCATGTTATCAACATATTAATTATTATAATCCGCGTCATTTGTCCGTTTGCCGTTATGCTACCGGCGGCCAGCCCGCCCGCGATTGCGCCATATCGGCTAATTATTAAGCACGATAATATATCAGTTAAGGCAATATATGGGCGCAACATCCCATGCCCGCGGGCACGCTAATTATGGCCGGCGCGCCGTTATCTCCCGTTCCAGCCACGCCAGCGAGGCAAACCCCTCGGCGGCGATGCGCTGCGGCGTTTCCCGCTGATACCGGTCGCTGAAAATTTCCAGCGACCAGATGCCCCGGTACCCTGCCGCCGCCACTTGGCGCGCAAAACCGGCGACATCCAGGATGCCCTGGCCCGGAAAACAGCGATGATGCCGGCTCCAGGCGTCTACCGGCTGCGACGGCCGCGGGCGCGGCGCGGCATCGGCCATCTGCACGTAAAAGATTTTTTCCGTCGGGATGTGCGCCAGGCCGTCGAGGTTATCCGCCAGGGCCAGGATATGAAAGCTGTCCAGCGCCAGGCCCAGGTTGGGCATGGCGACGGTGCTGACCCGCTCCCAGGCCTGGCGGTAATGATGCACATGGCGCCCCCAGGCCAGGGCCTCATAACAGATGGCGCAGCCATAACGCTGCGCCAACTCGGCCAGGCGCAGCAGATCGCCGTTTTGCGCCTCTTCGTCCGCCAGGGCATCCTGGTCCACCGAACTGCATACCAGCAATTGCCGGCATCCCAGTTCTGCCATGGCGTCAAACATGCGCCCGGCCTCGGCCAGCACGCCGGCGCGGCCGGCCGCGGGCGCCCCGTCGGCGTTGCGCAGCGGCTGCAGCAGCACCGCCTCAAGATCGAGCGCGTCGAGCAGCCGTTTAACGTCGCGCGCGGTACCGGGGAAGCGTTGCACATCGTCGTCAAACAGCTCCACGGCGTCAAACCCCGCCCGGGCGATGGCCTCAAGCTTTTCCGGCAGGCTGCCGGCCATGGATAGGGTAGCAATGGACTTGCGCACCGTCGTCCTCCTGATTAAAGGGTGTATGGCTTAATAATCTGATTGATAATTTTGACATTAATGGCAAAAAAACCGTTAATGGCATTGTTTTAGGCATTAGTATAATAGACAGCCTTCAGCGGCTTGCCCTTTCAATACTATTTGGTGTTATCCCAGGAGCGTAACCTGATGTTTCCACGTGTTTGGATTGCGCTGATTCTCAGCGTCGTCTGCCTCGGCCCGCGCGCCGACACTATTGACACTATTAATGAAAGCTACGCTTTTGCGCTATTGGGCCAGCCGAAATACCCCAGCGACTTCAGCCATTTTGATTACGTCAACCCCGCCGCGCCCAAGGGCGGCGCCATAACCCTGGCGGCCATCGGCACCTTTGACAATTTTAACCGTTTTGCCCTGCGCGGCTCGGCGGCGATGCGCACCGACCAGCTCTATGACGGTTTATTTATCACCTCGGACGATGAGATGGGCAGCTATTATCCCCTGGTGGCGGAATCGGCGCGCTATCCCAGCGATTTTTCCTGGATGGAGGTGTCCATCAATCCCCAGGCGCAGTATCACAACCATCAGCCCATCACCGCCCGGGACGTGGCCTTCACCTTCGGCAAATTCATGACCGAAGGGGTGCCGCAATTTCGTATTTATTACAAAGGCGTCACGGTAAAAGCCATCGCGCCGCTCACGGTACGCTACGAGTTTCCCAAACCCGATAAAGAGATGCTGCTGGGCCTGCTGACCTTGCCGATTATGCCGGAAAGCTATTGGCAGCATCACAAACTCGGCGACCCGCTGACCTCGCCGCCGCCGGCCAGCGGGCCTTACCGCATTACGTCCTGGCGTACCGGGCAGTATGTCACCTACTCGCGTGTCCGCGATTATTGGGCGGCCAACCTGCCGGTCAACCGCGGCCGTAATAATTTTGACAGCATCCGTTATGATTATTACCTGGACGACAACGTGGCGCTGGAAGCGTTTAAAGCCGGCGCGTTTGATTTGCGCATCGAAAGCTCGCCCAAGCTGTGGGCCACGCAGTACCACGGCGGCAACGTGGAACGCGGCTATATCATCAAGCAGGAAATACCCAACGATGCGCCGGTCGCAACGCCCTGGCTGGCATTTAATATCCAGCGCCCGCTGTTCGCCGACCGGCGGGTGCGCGAGGCGCTGACGCTGGCGTTTGATTTTGAATGGATGAACAAGGCGCTGTTTTACCAGGGGTACCAGCGGGTCGACAGCTATTTCATCAATACCGACTATGCGGCGCGGGACTATCCCGGCGTGGACGAACTGGCGGTGCTGGCGCCGCTGAAAGGCCAGGTGCCGCCGGAGGTGTTTACCGAACGCTATCAGCCGCCGGTATCGGACGGCAGCGGTTATGACCGCAAAAACCTGCTTAAGGCGCTTGGGCTGTTAAAGCAGGCCGGCTGGGAATTAAAGGACCAGCAATTGGTCAACGTCAAAACCGGCAAGCCGTTTGCCTTTGAAATGATGCTGATGAGCGGCAGCAATAGCAGCAATTACATCCTGCCCTTCCAGCACAACCTGCAGCGCCTGGGCATACAGATGACGTTGCGTCAGGTGGACAGCGCGCAGTTTACCAACCGCCTGCGCAAACGTGATTTTGATATGATGCCGTCAAACTATGCCGCCTTCCCCTACCCCAGCGGCGATTTGCAAATCCTGTGGGGCAGCGCCTATGTGGAATCCAGCTATAACCGCCCCGGCGTCAAGGATCCGGCGGTTGATCGCCTGATCAACGAAATCGTGCGCCACCAGGGCGACGAAAAAGCGCTGCTGCCGCTGGGGCGGGCGCTGGACCGGGTGCTGACCTGGAATTATTTTATGATCCCCCAGTGGTTTTCCCACCAGACCCGTCTGGCCTATTGGGATAAATTCGCCATGCCGGCCGTTAAACCCACCTATGCGCTGGGTTTCGATACCTGGTGGTATGATGTCAACCGGGCGGCCAGGCTGCCCGCGGAACGACGCTGACGCCGGCCGCGGCCGCTCGGTGCGTCCTGCGTCTGACTATCGACAAAGCTCTAAGGGAGGAGCCGCTTGCTAACCTATTTGTTACGCCGTTTATTGCTGGTGATCCCGACGCTTTGGGCCATCATTACCCTGAACTTCTTTATCGTGCAGATCGCCCCCGGCGGACCGGTGGATCAGGCCATCGCCGCCATTGAGATGGGCCAGCAAAGCGGCTTCAGCGCCGGGCACAGCGACCCCGCCGCCCGCGTGCAAACGCTGCACGGCGGCCAGATTGGCGACAGCCAGTACCGCGGCGCCCGGGGCCTGGATCCGGAGGTGATTGCGGAGATTACCCGGCGCTACGGCTTCGATAAACCGCTGCATGAGCGCTATTTCACCATGCTGTGGAACTATGTGCGCTTTGATTTTGGCGACAGCCTGTTTCGCGGCGCCACGGTAATGCATTTGATCAGGGAAAGCATGCCGGTCTCCATTACCCTCGGCTTGTGGAGCACGCTTATCATCTATCTGGTGTCGATCCCGCTCGGCATCAAAAAAGCGGTGCGCAGCGGCAGCGCCTTCGACGTCTGGAGCAGCACGCTTATCATCATCGGCTACGCGATCCCGGCCTTCTTGTTCGCCATCCTGCTGATTGTGCTGTTCGCCGGCGGCAGCTATCTGGACTGGTTCCCGTTGCGCGGTCTGGTCTCGAGCCATTTCGATAGCCTGCCGTGGTATAAAAAAATCACCGATTATCTTTGGCATATCACGCTGCCGGTGCTGGCCACGGTGATTGGCGGATTCGCCACCCTGACCATGTTGACTAAAAACGCGTTCCTGGACGAGATCCGCAAGCAATACGTCACCACCGCGCGCGCCAAGGGGCTGACGGAAAACCAGATCCTCTACCGCCATGTGTTTCGCAACGCCATGCTGCTGGTGATAGCCGGTTTCCCCGCCACCTTTATCAGCATGTTTTTTACCGGTTCGCTGCTGATTGAGGTGATGTTTTCCCTTAACGGCCTGGGGCTGCTGGGGTACGACGCCACCCTGCAACGGGATTACCCGGTCATGTTCGGCACGTTATATATCTTTACCCTGATCGGCCTGCTGCTCAATATCCTCAGCGATATGACCTATACGCTGGTCGACCCGCGCATTGATTTCGAGGGCCGCCAATGAGACTGAGTTCCGTCAACCAGGCGCGCTGGGCGCGTTTTCGCCGCAACCGCCGGGGCTACTGGTCGTTATGGCTATTTCTGCTGCTGTTTATCCTGAGCCTCGCCTCGGAGCTGGTGGCTAACGACAAGCCCCTGCTGGTGCGCTACCAGGGACAATTTTATTCGCCGCTGCTGTTTAACTACAGCGAGACCACCTTCGGCGGCGAGCTGGCGACCAGGACCGATTACCGCGATCCCTATATCGCCGGGCGGTTGGCCGCGCACGGCTGGGCGATATGGGCGCCGGTACGCTATGACTACCGCACCATTAACTTCGCCACCGCCCGGCCCTTCCCGTCGCCGCCAAGCCGGCAGAACTGGCTGGGCACCGACAGCACCGGCAAGGATGTGCTGGCCAACTTATTGTATGGCTTCCGGCTGTCGATGCTGTTCGGCCTGGCGCTGACCCTGCTTTCAAGCGTTATCGGCATTATCGTCGGCGCCAGCCAGGGCTATTATGGCGGCCGGCTGGACCTGTGGGGACAGCGCTTTATTGAAGTCTGGTCCGGCATGCCGACGCTGTTTTTGATTATTTTATTATCAAGCGTCGTGCCGCCGGACTTCGGGTGGCTGCTGGCCATCACCGTGCTGTTCGGCTGGATGGGCCTGGTGGGCGTGGTGCGCGCCGAATTCCTGCGCGCCCGTAATTTCGACTATATCCGCGCCGCCCAGGCCATGGGGGTTAGCGATCGGATGATCATGCTGCGCCATATGCTGCCCAACGCCATGGTGGCGACGCTGACCTTTTTGCCCTTTATCCTGTGCGGGTCCATTACCACCCTGACCTCGCTGGATTTTCTCGGTTTCGGCCTGCCCATCGGCTCGCCGTCCCTGGGCAATCTGTTGCTGGAAGGCAAAAACAACCTCCAGGCGCCGTGGCTCGGCATTACCGCTTTTGTTACGCTGGCCCTGGTGCTGTCATTACTGATTTTTATCGGCGAAGCGGTGCGCGACGCCTTTGACCCCAGCAAGGCGCATTAACCTATGACCACGCCATTGTTAGAAATCAAGGAACTGAGCGTCGCCTTTCGCCAGGGCAATCAAACCCGGCAGGTGGTGGATAAGGTGACGCTGGCGCTTAACGCCGGCGAAACGCTGGCGCTGGTAGGCGAATCCGGTTCGGGCAAAAGCGTTACCGCCCTGTCGGTCCTGCGCCTGCTGCCCCAGCCGCAGGTGTGCTACCCCCATGGCGATATCCTGTTCGCCGGCAAGAGCCTGCTGCATGCCCCAGACGCAACGCTCAGGCGCGTGCGCGGCAATGACATCGCCATGATCTTCCAGGAACCGATGTCGTCGCTCAACCCGCTGCACAGCGTGGAAAAACAGCTGCTGGAGGTGCTGGCGCTGCATCGGGACATGCGCGGCGCCGAAGCCCGCGCCGAAGTGCTGGCCAGCCTCGATCGGGTGGGCATCCGCCAGGCCAAATCCCGGCTGCGGGATTTCCCGCACCAGCTCTCCGGCGGCGAACGCCAGCGGGTGATGATCGCCATGGCCCTGCTCACCCGGCCCAAACTGCTGATTGCCGACGAGCCGACCACCGCGCTGGACGTAACGGTACAGGCGCAGATCCTGACATTGCTGACCGACCTGCGCCGGGAGATGGGCATGGCGCTGCTGTTTATCACCCATAACCTGAATATCGTGCGCCGTCTGGCGGACAACGTGGCGGTGATGCAGGAAGGGAAATGCGTGGAGATCGGCGGGCGCGACGCCCTGTTCAGCGCGCCGCAACACCCTTATACCCGCCGTCTGCTGGCGGCGGAGCCGGGAGGCGAACCGCTGCCGGTGCCGCCGGGAGCGCCGGCGCTGCTGCGGGTCGCTAATCTGGGCGTGACCTTTTCCGGGCGCCAGGGGCTGTTTCGCCGCCAGGCGGCGCAAAAAAGCGCCGTGCGCGGGGTGTCATTTAGCCTGCGGCGCGGCGAAAGCCTGGGCTTGGTGGGCGAATCCGGCTCAGGCAAAAGCACCACGGCGCTGGCGGTGCTGCGGTTGCTGAAATCCGACGGCGAGATCTGGTTTGACGGCCAGCCGCTGCATCAGTTTAACCGGCGCGGCATGCTGCCGCTGCGCCGCCGTATCCAGGTGGTGTTCCAGGACCCGAACTCGGCGCTGAATCCCCGGCTGACGGTGGCGCAAATCGTGGTGGAGGGGCTGCGCGTGCATCATCATTTTTCGGCGCAGGAACAGGACCGGCGGGTGATTGCCGCGCTAAGCGAAGTGGGGCTCGATCCCGACACCCGCCATCGTTACCCCGACGAATTTTCCGGCGGGCAGCGCCAGCGCATCGCCATCGCCCGGGCGCTGATTTTGCAGCCGGACGTGGTAATCCTCGATGAACCCACCTCGTCGCTGGACAGATCGGTGCAGGCGCAGATCCTGCAGTTGCTGAAATCACTGCAGGAAAAACACCAGCTGACCTACCTGTTTATCAGCCACGATCTGCAGGTGGTGCGGGCAATGTGTCATCAGGTGATGGTACTGCGGGAAGGTGAAGTCGTGGAACAGGGCGCCTGCCGGCAGGTGTTCGACGCGCCCTCGGCGGAGTATACTCGCCAGTTGCTGCTGGCGGCCGGGTAAGCGCGCGCCCGGGTACTGGTCTTAAGAATAGTACGGCGCCGACGCGGGCTCGGCGATGGCCACGCCCATGTTTTTCAGCCGGCACAGGCCGGTGCATTCATCGTCACGGTGCAAAAATAGGCAAGGCTGCCCTTCGCATTCCAGCACCGAGCAGGTGACCTGGATTTCCACCAGGGAACGCGCCAGTTCCCGCATCACTTCCCACGCCGTATCGCCTTCATGGCTTAACAGCGTCAGGCCAATCAGGTCGTTATCGTCGCAATCACCGGCGGATATCGGTTCGACTTTGATGCCGCTAAACCCATTCAGCCAGCGGTAATATTGTGGCAAGCGATGCACCACGGATAACTGTAGATTTGTCACTCCACGTCCCCAGACGATTAAACTACTTAGTAACAATTTTATCACAATACTATAATCTTAGCGTGACATTAGCAGTCAATTTGTTCATAAAAACAGCATAGACACCTTTGAAATGAGAGACAGATCTCTTTTCGGCCTATATGTACCGCGTTAAACGCCGCAGCACAACTGTTTTTTATGCATTTGCATAACTTTAACTGAGCTTATTATTTACATTTTACGAACAAAATAATGCCACGGGAGGAAGGATAGGATGCGCTCCCGCCGTCGCGGCGGGTAAAGGGGACGGCGGTTCACGGGAAAATCGACATGCTCGCCGGCGCAGGGCAGCCGCGCCGGCAAAGCGGCAGAAGGGAAAACCGCCGGCGTTATGCCAGCAGCGACTGCGCCAGATAGCCGTCCTGGCGCTCTACCCCCGGCAGGGCAAAAAAGTAGCCCCCGCCGATGGGCTGGATATATTCTTCCAGCGCCTCGCCGTTAAGCCTGCGCTGCACGGCGAGAAACCCCTGCTCCAGATCCTGCTGGAAGCAGACGAACAACAATCCCATATCCAGCTGGCCGGAGCGGGAAACGCCCAGGGAATAGCTATAGCCCCGGCGCAGCATCAGGTTGCCTTGGGTGGCGGGCGTACGGGGATTGGCCAGACGCATATGGGCATCGAGCGGGATGACCTTGCCCTGCGGATCGCGGCTGTAGTCGGGCACGTCATGTTCATTGGCCATGCCCAGCGGCGCGCCGGTGCGCTTATCACGGCCGAAGATGGTCTGCTGCTCGTGCAGCGGCGTACGATCCCAGGACTCGACGTGAAAGCGGATAATGCGCACCGCCTGGTAACTGCCGTTTACCGCCCAGGCGGGTTCATCCGTACCGGCGCCGACCCAGATCACCCGATCCATCAGGCCGGGGTCGCGGGTATCCGGATTGCCGGTGCCGTCCTTGAAGCCCAGCAAATTAATCGGTGTCTCCTTGCCCCGGCTGCGCGCCGCGCTGGCGGAAATAAAGCCTTCGCGCTTCCAGCGCACGCTCAGCAGATCCGGGGTATGTTTAATGATATCCCGCAGCGCATGAATCACCG
This sequence comes from Sodalis sp. RH24, assembly GCF_047324145.1. Classification (NCBI taxonomy): domain Bacteria; kingdom Pseudomonadati; phylum Pseudomonadota; class Gammaproteobacteria; order Enterobacterales; family Bruguierivoracaceae; genus Sodalis; species Sodalis sp. RH24. The sequence continues at coordinate 5,385,334 of NZ_CP178729.1, read as the reverse complement.
TGTCGCTGCCGTTGGCGCAAATTTGCAACAGCAGATCGCCATGGCATAAATCAGCGTCCAGCGCATCGTTGGCAAAACGCGTCATCTTTTGCAGCCGCCGGGGTTTCAGCGCGGCGAGGCCGAAACGATCGTCAAACAACGAGTCGCCCACCGCCACCGTGATGGTCAGGTTATCCGGGGCGATATGTTCGCCCAGAATGCCGGAGTCCATCGGCGGCAATTTATCATCCACCGCCGGCGCCTGCCCGCCGGTGGTTAAAAATGCAATCCTCTCGGTCAGCACGCGAAACAACCGCCGCAGATCGTCCTTATCCCCGGCCAGCACGTCAAACGCCACCAGCATCATGGCCGCCTGCTGCGGCGTGGTGATGCCGGCCTGCCGGGGTCCGTAAAACGGCTGGCGCTGCCAGCGCTCGTCGGGTGACAAGGTGCCGGGGGAATGCTCATCGGGAGCAGGAGCCGGCGCCGCCGCCGCGCTGCGCAACGCCAGGGCGCCGCCGAGGGCGCCAAGCCCCTTCAGCCAGCGGCGCCGTGATGGCGACGCCGCCTTACCGCTGTTTTTATCTTTATCAGCACTCATAAGGCGCTCAACCCTACTCCAGCCCCAGCACGCCGCGCAGCAGCGCCAGATCTTCCGCCAGGGCGGTGATCGGGCCTTTGAGCGCGGTGCGATCGGCATCGGTCAGCTTGTCATAAGACGCAAAGCCGTCTTTATTACGGTATTTCATCAGGACGTTATCCACCTTGGCAAAGTTACCGTCAATTTTCGCCAGCAGCGGCGCATCGGCTTTTTGCAGCAGCGGGCGCAGCAGGTTGACGATTTTTTGCGATCCGTCGATATTGGCCTGGAAATCGGAAAGATCGGTACGGCTGTAACGGTCTTCCTCGCCGCTGATCTTACTGGAGGCCACTTCCTCAATCAGTCCGGCGGCGCCGCCGACCACTTTACTCGGCGGGAAGGTCAGGTCGCCGATGCGTTTTTGCAGATCCTGGGTATCTTTATACAATTGATCGGCAAACGGGGCGGTGCCGGCCGTGGTTTTATCGCTGAAGAGGATTTTTTCCAGCCGGTGGAAACCGGTGAATTTCGGGTCGGCGGATTTCTGCTCGAAATCATCTTCGCGGGCATCAATACTGCCGTCCAGATCCGAGAACAGTTCGGCGATAGGCTCGATACGCTCGTAATACACGCGGGTGGGGGCAAACAGCTTCTGCGCGGTGGCCAGATCGCCTTTCTTCACCGCATCGGTAAAGGTCTTGGTATGGGAGACAAGCTCGCCGACCTGTTGCAGCACATAGACTTTATAATCGGCAATCGGCCCCACCAGCGCCATGGCATCCGGTTTCGCCGCGCCCGCGCCGCCGTCCGCCGAAACCGTCAGCTTGCCCTTCGGATTGCTCAGCAGGCCGCAGGTCATATCGTATTCCCCCGGCTCCAGGGTGGCGGTCATCTTCTGGGTAAAGCCCGGCGCCACGTTCTCGCGCTCCTCGACCACCATCACGCCCTTGAGGATTTCCCACTCCAGCCCTTTCTGGCTGGCGTTATGAATAATAAACTGCGTTTTGCCCGGTTTAACGGTCAGCGCCATCGGATCGCACTGCTTATCGTTAACGGTAATCTTGACCTGGGGAATATCGGCCGCCAGCGCGGGCCAGCCCCATGCCGACAGCACCGGCGCCACCAGTAAGGCGGCAGGAAGAATGCGGCGACGGAAGCGTTGCATATTGGACATTTTTTTTACCCTGAATAGTGGAACAATTTAATGGATTTTATCCGGCGACACGTGTCGTCCGGTTGCCCCGCGCAGGCAGGAAAAACATCACCAGGGCCGGCACCAGGTATAACAAATACACGGCCACTTCACTGACGGTGGGCGCTTCCTGATAACCCAGCAGCCCCTCAAGCAAGGTGCCGAACAACGATTGGGTGGACAGGGTGGCGCTGAAATCAAATGCGATTGCCTGGAAACCATTCCATAATCCCGCTTCGTGGAAAGCGCGAATTGCCCCGGCCGCCAGCCCCGCGGCCACAAACAGAATAAACAGGCTGGTCCATTTGAAAAACTTCTCCATGCGCAGGCGGATGCCGCCGTAATACATCAGCATCCCCAAGACGATGGCGCAGGCCAATCCCAACACCGCGCCGATGGGAGCCTCGATGCCCACGTCCTGCTGAAACGCCGCCAGCAAAAAAAACACCGATTCCAACCCCTCGCGGGCCACGGCAAAAAACACCATGCCCACCAGCGCCCAGCCCTGCCCGCGGGCATTGCTGAGCGCCTGATCGACGGCGCTTTCCAGCTGGGCTTTAATCGAACGGGACATCTTGCGCATCCAGAACACCATCCAGGTCAGGATGAGGACCGCCAGCACCGCCACGATGCCCTCGAACAGTTCCTGTTGCTTTTGCGGAAATTCGCCGGTGGTTTCGTTAATGACGACACCCACCGCCAGGCACAACAGCGCCGCGCTTAGCACGCCCACCCACACCGCTTTTAGCCAGCGGCCGCGGCCGGTCTTTTTCAGATAGCCGGCGATAAGGCTCACGATCAGCGCCGCCTCGAGACCCTCACGCAGCATAATCAGAAAAGGCACAAACATACCCATCACCTCGATGCTTTTGGGGGCGAGAAAAAGTAAAGAAACGTCAATTAAAACGATATTGATTATCATTACGAGGAAAAGAAACACAAGCGCAGATTTGCGACTATTTGTAACCGATGCGCTACAAAAGGTTTCAGGATAAATAAAAGGTAAAGGGGGCGTCAGGGGTTAAGTGGTCTCGGTGAGGGTTTTGTTTGCTGTGTCTTGGTTTGCCTTGTGGCAGGGTTTATGTCGCCTCGGCGCGGGTTTCGCTTACTGTGTCTTGGCTTGCCTTGTGGCAGGGTTTATGTCGCCTCGGCGAAGGTTTCGCTTGCCGTGCGTGAGGTTGTTATCTGTATTGCCGGGTGCCGGCAAGCGACAAAGAGGCCGTAGCGCGACGGCCTCCTTGACCTCCGCGCGTCCGGCAGATCGTGCGCCGCTGCGCGGTTCCCGGCATCACCCATCCCGGCTTTGGGACCGCACGGGACGCGCTCCCGGCGCGGCCCTTAGCTTTCGCCGCTCCCGGCGGCTCATCCAGCCGGGATGCGCGCTGCCGGCGCACTCTATGCCGGCACCACGTCAACACCATCGTCTGTGAGTAAAATAGCGTTTTTTGGTAGTAAGTAATATGCACGTACCGGGAAAAATATCGGTATTAATTTTGGGTTAACTTAAATTAGCTTGGCTTAGTTTAGCTAAGATTTGCGGCCAGCTACCTACTCTCACTGTGGCGGGTTTATGCCCGGCTACGTGGTTGTCTGACCATAATTTCCGGCGGTATGAGACGCTGGCCGTATGACTGCTGACGGTGTAAATGTTGGCTGCATCGCATGATGTATGACTGATAATTACCCGCTGCCGACTGCATGTATATTTGCATGTATGACTGACCTGTCGCGGTGCTTTTTGCATTGCGCAATGATTAGCCGCTTCTCTGTCTGCTGTACCACCTTCCACTAAACCCACAGCGGCGCCGATGCCCTATACATCACAGCGCTGGCCGCGACATAGGTCCCGGCATAAAGCGCGCTGACGGCGGCTGTGCCCCCGGCATGAGCCGCCGGGAGCGGCGAAAGGCCCGTTGCGCCGGGAGCGCATAACGGGCCGGTGCATCACGGGGACATGGGCGGCGGAAGGCATCGCGCAGCGACGCGCGACCTGCCGGGCGCGCGGAGGTCAAGGAGGCCGTCGCGCTACGGCCTCTTTGTCGCTTGCCGGCACCCGGCATTCCATATAACCGCCGAACGCACGGCAAGCGAAACCTTCGCCGAGGCGACATAAGCCCTGACGCACGCTAACGCAAAGCAGGCAAAACCCTCGCCGTGGCGACATTTATCTTCACGGCAGCCGAATATTGCCAGGACGGCGATCGCCAAACCTACACAAGACGTGTAAAAGGGAGAACGTGCCAACGCCCGGCGTGTGAAAAAGAGAACGCTATGACGCGGTACGCGCCGCCCGCCGCGGACGGCTGGCATACAGATAACACAACATCGCGCTGATGGTGCAAAACGCCATGGACAATACCATCGGCCAGGCGCTGGAAAACGTCGCCAGCGACAACAACGCGCCGATTACCGCGCCCACGCCGAACCGCAGCGTTCCCGCCAGCGACGAGGCGGTACCGGCCATATGCGGAAAATCATCCAGGATCACGGCCATGCCGTTGGACGTCACCATCGCCACGCAGCCGACAAACACCGCCACGCCGATAACCAGCGGCCAGAACCCCAGGTTCATGCCGCAGACGATCAACAGCCAGATACCCATCAGCAACTGGATAAACAACCCGAAACGGAACATCTTCTGCGCCCCGAAATGCCTCACGCTCCGGCTGTTGATAAGCGTCATGATAAACAAAAACAAGACGTTAAGGGCAAAATAATAACCGAAATTCTGCGGCGAAACGCCGTTAAGATTGATATAGACAAACGGCCCGGCGCTCAGGAACGAAAACATCCCGGCAAAGGAAAAACCGCTGGCCAGCATATAGCTGAACACCCGCTTATGGCGAAATAACGCGCCGAAGTTGCCGATGGTGGTGCGCAGATTAAACTTTTGCCGCCGCTCCCTGGGCAGCGTTTCCCGGATATACAGCATCACCAGCACGGTGGCCACCAGCGCCGTCAGGCTCATGATCCAGAAAATGGCATGCCAGTTAAACACCACCAGCAGCACGCCGCCGATGATGGGAGCCAGCAGCGGCGCCACCGTCATCACCAGCACCACAAACGACATCATGCGTGAAAAATCATCCTTGGTGAACATATCGCGCATCAGCGCATTGATCACCACGCTCGCGGCGGCGGCGGACAGACCATGCAAGAAACGCATATTGATCAGCTGCTCCACCGATTGCGACAGCGCGCAAGCCGCGGCGGCGACGGCAAAAAAGAACGTGCCGAACAGAATCACCGGCTTACGGCCCAGGCTATCGGCCAACGGCCCGTAAAACAGCTGGCCGATGGAAAACCCCAGCACATAGGCGCTCAGGGTCATCTGCACGCTCCCCGCGCCGACGCCGAACTCCGAGGCAATCAGCGGCATGGCCGGCAAATACATATCGATAGCCAATGGCATCAGCATCGACAATAAACCCAGGATGACGATTAAACCGATATGGGATGTCCGGTCTGCTTGCACGTTGTACGACTCCTCGTTCATGCCTTTATCAATCCTGCACGGCCGGCGGACGCACCGCCCGCCGTCGTTGTCACGGACGTGCCGGCGCGCCTATGCCGGCGATTTCATCGGCGGTCAGCGCGCGGTATTGGCCGGGTTCCAGATCCGCATCCAGCACGATGGCGCCGACACGTTCGCGATGCAGCGCCACCACATGGTTACCCACCGCGGCGAACATTCTTTTCACCTGATGATAACGCCCTTCGCTGATGGTCAGGCGCACTTCGCGCTCGGCAAGCTGCTCAAGCTGCGCGGGCCGGGTCGGCAGTTTTTCGCCGTGAAGCATCACCCCTTCGGTAAACTGACGCGCGATATCCCCGTCCAGCGGATCCTCAAGCGTCACCAAATAGGTCTTTTCACAGTGATGTTTAGGCGAGGTGATCCAGTGGGACCACTGGCCGTCGTCGGTCATCAACACCAGGCCGGTGGTATCGATGTCCAGGCGTCCGGCGGCGTGCAGCTTGTCCGGCACCGGTTCGTCCATAAAATACAGCACGGTGGGATGATCGGGATCGTCGGTTGAGCACACATAGCCCTGGGGTTTGTGCAGCATAAAATAGCGCGGGGCAAGTATCTGGTGCAGGACCCGATCGTCAAAGCGCACTTCATGTTGCGCCAGCAGTTGGAACGCGCCCTGTTTCACCGTATCACCGTCGACGGTCACCCGCTTGGCGCGCAGTTCCCGTTGCACCAGCGCCCGGCTGATACCTAACTGTTGAGATAAAAATTTGTCCAGTCGCATTAACGTCGTTTTGCCTGTAATCTTGGAAAGCGCCCGGCAACGATGGTCCACCCGCCCGGTAAGGGAGGCGCGCGGCCGGACCAAATGGCCCGAATCCGCTATCGTGCGGGAAAGGCGGCGAATGCCGCATATGCTTATAAAGTGAAATCACAGTATAACGGGGCTTGCCTGCCGAGCATAGCCGACAACGAGATTCATTTAGAGATGTCCTTCACCCTACGTCCTTATCAGCGCGACGCGGTCAACGCGGCGGTGGATCATTTTCGCCGCCACGACGAACCGGCGGTGATCGTGCTGCCCACCGGCGCCGGCAAAAGCCTGGTGATCGCCGAGCTGGCGCGCCTGGCGCGCGGCCGGGTTCTGGTCCTGGCCCACGTCAAGGAACTGGTGGCGCAAAACCATGAAAAATTCCAGGCGCTGGGACTGGAGGCGGATATCTTCGCCGCCGGTCTGCAGCAGCGGGACAGCCGGGGCAAAGTGGTGTTCGGCAGCGTACAGTCCGTTGCGCGCAACCTGGATCAATTCGACGGCGCGTTCTCATTGCTGATTATCGATGAATGCCACCGGCTCGGCGACGGCGACGACAGCCAATATCAGCAGGTCATCCGCCATCTGCGCCTCGCCCGGCCGGCGCTGCGCATCCTGGGACTGACCGCCACGCCCTTCCGCCTCGGCAAGGGATGGATATACCAATACCACCATCACGGCATGGTGCGCGGCGACGAGCGCAGTTTCTTTCGCGACTGCGTCTATGAGCTGCCGCTGCACTATATGATCAAACACGGCTTCCTGGTGCCGCCGGAGCGCCTGGATATGCCGGTGCTGCATTACGACTTCAGCCGCCTGTCGCCCAATATCAACGGCTACTATGCCGAGTCGGAGCTGAATACCGAAGTACGGCGGCAAAATCGCATCACGCCGCTTATCGTCGGCCAGATACAGGAGTACGCGGCGGATAAGCGCGGCGTGATGATCTTTGCCGCGACGGTAGAACATGCCCGCGAAGTCCTCGGCCTGCTGCCGCCCGCGCAGGCGGCGCTTATCAGCGCCGAAACGCCCCAGGCGGATCGCGACCGGCTGATCGACGCCTTCCGCCGGCAATCGCTACGCTACGTGGTTAACGTGGCGGTGCTGACCACCGGTTTTGACGCTCCCCATGTGGATATGATCGCCATCTTGCGGCCCACCGAGTCGGTCGGCCTGTACCAGCAGATTGTCGGGCGCGGACTCCGGCTCTATCCCGGCAAGACCCGATGCCTGATCCTCGACTATGCCGGCAACGGCCACGATCTATTTTCTCCCGAGATAGGCCAGGCCAAACCGGCCGGAACCGGCACGCCGGTCCAGGTATTCTGCCCGCTCTGCGGCTTTGCCAATATGTTCTGGGGCAAAACCACGCCGGAGGGCGAAGTCATTGAACACTACGGCCGCCGCTGCCAGGGTTTCGAGGAACAGGAAGATGGCGAACGCCGCCAATGCGATTTTCGCTTCCGCTGCAAGATCTGTCCGGACTGCGGCGCCGAAAACGATATCGCCGCCAGGCGCTGCCACGAATGCGATAAAATCCTGGTGGATCCGGACGATATGCTCAAGGCGGCGCTGCGGCTCAAGGACGCGCTGGTGCTGCGCTGCAGCGGCATGACGCTTGACTGCGGGGCCGACGGCAAAGGCGAATGGCTGCGCATCACCTACCATGACGAGGACGGCGCCGAGGTCGCCGAGCGTTTCCGGCTGCATACGCCGCCCCAGCGGCGGGTGTTCGAGCACCGTTTTCTGCGTCTGCACCAGCGGGCGCCGGGGGTGCCCTTTCCCTGGCAAACCGCCGCCGATATCCAGCGCGCGGCGGACCGGCTGCGCGCGCCGGATTTTGTCGTCGCGCGCCGCCAGGGCGCGTTCTGGCAGGTAAGGGAAAAGATTTTCGACTACCAGGGCCGTTATCGCCTGGCCCACGAATTGCGCGGCTGACGGGGTTTTATTTGCCCCGCCGGGGTATTTCCGGTAGAATTCCGCCCGCTTTACTTTAAAGCACGTCTATCCAACCTGCTGCTGGGTCGCCTGTAGCGGGGTTACTTTTTTAAGTATCGAGAAAATACATGTTAATTATTAATGCAGAAGTGCGTAAAGATCAGGGTAAGGGTGCGAGCCGCCGCCTGCGTCTAGCGAATAAGTTTCCTGCTATCGTTTATGGTGGCACCGAAGCGCCGGTCTCTATCGAGATGGACCACGAAATCGTGCTGAATACCCAAACCAAACCGGGTTTCTATAGCGACGTATTATCACTGGTTATCGACGGCGCCGAAACTCAGGTTAAGGTTCAGGCGGTACAACGCCATCCGTTCAAACCGAAACTGACTCATATCGACTTTGTCCGCGTTTAATCGCGACTAACCGATACGATAAAAGGACGCCGCTTACGCGGCGTTTTTTTTTGCCCCATGGCGCGGTAGGCCCGCCAACACCGTACTCACAGCAAACGTGTTCAAGGGAGACCGTGCCGATGGGGTTGAATCGGGCGTGGTTTTCCGCCCGACCGAAGCCCCATGGCGCGGTAGGCCCGCCAACACCGTACTCACAGCAAACGTGTTCAAGGGAGACCGTGCCGATGGGGTTGAATCGGGCGTGGTTTTCCGCCCGACCGAGGCCCCATGGCGCGGTAGGCCCGCCAACACCGTACTCTAGCTTCCGCCGTTCTGGCGACGGGTAAGCTGATCGCGCAGGTTCGGCGGCGTACCTTTGATGGTCAGGGTATCGGTGGCGGGGTCCCAGAAAATACGCTCGCCCAACAGCTGCACGTCAAAATTCAGCGTAACGCCGCCGCCGCTGCCGGCATACTTGGTCAACTGGCGCAGGGTGCCGCGGTCGGCCGGAAAACTCTCCTCCAGCTCATACCCCGCCCCGCTGGCAAACGCCTGAAAGGTTTTATCGCCCACCGGCGGCAGGGTCCCGGACAGCTCGGCCACCGCGATCTCCCCGCCGGACGACAGCTGATCCTTACAGTAGCTGTATACCTGCTGGCGCACATTCTGCCGCTCGCTTTTATCAAGCTGGGCATCGGCGCAATAATCATCCACCGCCTGCAACAGCCCGCGATTCTGCGCTTTGGCGTCCAGCCCTTCGCTGGCGGCGAGGAAATCCATAAAAAAGTCGGACACCTTACGGCCCACCCGTCCCTTCAGGAACGTCAGATAGCGCGCAGACTGCGGATTGGTATCCCATTCGGTCAGATCGATACGCGCCACGATATCCGCATGGTTTATATCCAGATAATGGGTACTGCTGATATCAAGCTGTTCATTCACCCGCATACTGCTCAGGCTGTTCAACACCGCGATCAACAGATATTCCACCGCCAGGTAGCGGTACTGACAAAACAAAACGACGCCGCCCTCGGCAAAAGGATATTTGGCCAGTTCGTCGCGCAGCCTGCCGGTGGCGGCGCGGGTAAACGCCAGGAAGTCTTCATCGCCCTTGCGGCAGCTGCGCAGCGCCGACGCCAGCTCGCTGCCCTCGTTAAACAGACCGTAGGCTTTGTTTTTCGCGCTATATACCCGGTGCAGCTCCGCCATCATCTCCGCCACCGCCGCGCTGGGGGACAAAAGCGAATCGCGCAATACCAGTTCCAGCGTTTGCTCATCGCGTTTGATAAGCTGATGCAACGCTATCTGGTCAATATCCAGACTCATGATTTATTCTCCTTCGGGCCAGGTGCGTATTCAAACACTGAATAGCCCGCAGCTCAACCGGTGTTGCGCTGGCACAGCACATTGCGCAGGGGCGCCCCGGCTGAAAAGCGATAAAAAAGCGGAAAAAGCGGAGTTGATACGGTAAGATAGCGGACTTTAACAGATTACTAAGAATATATTATGCCGCAAGCATCCCGTTATAGCGACGAAGAGGTTGAAGCATTGCTGGGCGAACTGTCGGCGGTGCTGGAAAAGCACCGTACGCCAACCGATTTGTCGCTGATGGTATTGGGTAATATGATTACTCATGTGATCAACACCAGCGTGGCGCCGGAACAGCGCAAAACCCTGGCAAACTCCTTCGGCGAGGCGCTGCTCTCCTCCGTCCGGACTCACGATACGCATTAATGAGCTGCCAAGACTGATTTATGGTGACAAATAGCCAGCGCTACCGTGACAAAGTTTCCCAAATGATCAGTTGGGGTCACTGGTTCGCCCTTTTCAACATCCTGCTTAGCCTTGGGCTCGGCAGCCGCTATCTTTTTGTCGCCGACTGGCCCGGCTCGCTGCTGGGCCGCGTTTTCGCGTTCACCAGCTGGCTCGGCCACTTTAGTTTTATCGTTTTTACCCTTTACCTGCTGATTATCTTCCCGCTGACCTTTGTAGTGATGTCGCAGCGACTGCTGCGCTTTCTGTCGGCCATTATCGCCACCGCCGGGCTGACGCTGCTGCTGGTGGATACCGAGGTATTTACCCGTTTCCACCTCCACCTTAATCCGGTGGTCTGGGAACTGGTGGTCAACCCCGACGAAGGTGAGCTGGCGCGCGACTGGCAGCTGATGTTTATCGGCATCCCCATCATCTTCCTGGTGGAAATGCTCTTCGGCACCTGGTCATGGCAAAAGCTGCGCAGCCTTAACCGGCGTAAAATCGGCAAGCCCGTGGCTATCGTGCTTATCTGCGCCTTTTTCGCCTCGCACATTATCTATATCTGGGCGGACGCCAATTTCTACCGGCCGATTACCATGCAGCGCTCCAACCTGCCGCTATCCTACCCCATGACCGCGCGCCGCTTCCTGGAGCGGCACGGCCTGCTGGATGCGCAGGAATACGAGCGTCGCCTGGTGCAGCAGGGCAATCCCGAGGCGGTGGCGGTGGAATACCCGTTAAGCCCGCTGCAATTCCAGAATAAAGGCAGCGGATATAACCTGCTGATCATCGCCACCGGCGCCCTGCGCAACGATACCGTCGACCAACAGATGCCGACGTTAAAGCAGTTCGCCGCCGACAACGTGCGTTTCACCAACCATTTCAGCACCGGCAATCATGCGGATACCGGGCTGTTCGGGCTGTTTTACGGCATTTCGTCTTCTTATATGGACGGCATCCTGGCGGCGCGCAAGACCTCGGTATTATTCGATGCGCTCGGCAAGCAGGGCTATCAGCTGGGCCTGTTCTCATCCAACGGCTTCGGCAGCCCGCTGGACAGGCAGGCGCTGCTGACCGATTTCAGCCTGCCGGAGCCGGTCAGCCAGCCCGACAGTCAGACCGCCCAGCAATGGCAACAGTGGCGCGCGGCGTCCACCGGCGATGCGCCCTGGTATTCTTACGTGGAATTCAACGGCACGGATATCAACGCCGGCCTGAATAACAAGCCCAACCTGGCGGAGCATTACCAGCAGGGCGCTCAGCGCCTGGACGGCTATATCGGCCAGATTATCGCCACCCTGCGCGCCAGGGGAGACCTGGAGCATACGGTGGTAGTGATTACCGCCGCCAACGGGCTGGAGCTCAACGATCGCAAGAACGGCCATCGGGAAGCCGGCACACGCCTTAACCGATACCAGCTGCAGGTGCCGCTTATCATCCACTGGCCGGGCACCCCGCCGCAGGTGGTGACCAAGCTGACCTACCACAACGATGTCACCGCCACGCTGATGCAGCGCCTGCTGCATGTCGCCACCGATGCCAGCGACTATACCCAGGGCGAGGATCTGTTTGCGCCAAGGCGGAGCAACGATTGGGTGGTCAGCGGCGATAACGGCACGCTGGTTATCAATACGCCGACCCAGAGCATCGTGCTGCAAAGCAACGGTGATTACCGCACCTACGATCTTAATGGCGACGTTATTCATAACGCCAAACCGCAGCTGGCGCTGCTTTTGCAGGTACTGACGGACGAAAAACGCTTTATTGCCAATTAACTGCTTAAATCTAAAGCAGTCAATTCAATGGGCTATTGCAATCAACGCAGGACAAGGTAGTATAGGCGCCCATGCAGTCGGCATGTAGCGCAGCCTGGTAGCGCACCGTCATGGGGTGTCGGGGGTCGGAGGTTCGAATCCTCTCATGCCGACCAATCATCCTGAAGAAAACCAACCACTTGTGGTTGGTTTTTTTTTCGTCTGAAGCGTGGTTGAAAAGCCAGGCGGCGGCTTAAGCGCGGGCGCCGGGTCTGGCGCGGGTCTTTATAAACATGATTGCCTGCCCTCCTCGTCTTCCCGTTTCATTCTCGCGCGAATGCCACCCTCAATGCGCAGGGTCTCCGCCATAGGCTCATAGATAGCCCCTTGCGTAGCGGCCACCGGCGGGGCTTTATGAACTTCGCGGTCGGCGATGTCCGCTGACAGCCGCTCGGTCAAATCCGGGAACAGATGATGGGAAATATTGGAGGAACCGGCCTTCCAGCCGACGGGCGTTTCTTCCTGTGGATTGACGCAGGCCCCGACGATGGCATCCACCACCAGCGCGGGATCGTCCATCGCCGCCATGCGCGGCGCATGGCCGCTGTAATTGGCGGCATGCAGCCACCAGGGCGTATCCACGGCCCAGGGCATAATGGTCGCCACCTTGATATTGGCGGCGCTGCCATCCAGACGCAGCTCTTCGTTGAGCGTGCGGCTGAGGCTCAGCACCGCGGCCTTGGAGGCGGCATAGGATGCCTGATAGGCCAGGGGCACTTCGCTGTCGATCGACCCGGTGTTTATCAGGGTGCCGAACCCCTGCATGCGAAATTGCCGGATTGCCGCGTGGGCGCCAAACAGGAGCCCTTTCAGGTTAACGTCGATAATGCGCGCATGATCCGCCGGCGGAATATCCCAGAATAGCCCCAGGGCGCCGATACCGACGTTATTGATCCAGATATCGATGCCGCCAAACCCTTCCAGCGCCGCCTGGGCCAGATGCTCGACGTCGGCGGCGTCACTGACATCGGTCCGCACCGCCAGCGCCGCGCCGCCGGTGGACCTGATGTGTGCGGCCAGATCTTCCAGCGCCGCCTCCCGCCTTGCGGCAAGCACGACGTTCGCGCCCAGTTGCGCGAGTTTGAGCGCCGTTCCCCGGCCAAAACCGCTGGATGCGCCGGCGATGACGACGGTCTTCCCCTTGAGATCGTGCTGGTGTGCTGACATGATGGATATCTCCATTTAATTAGCGCGCTTACCCAAAATGGGGAAATCCATCTCCCTGACCTGGAACCCTGGCCAGGGGACATAGTGCCGCGCGGAAGGCTATACCGATAGGTTCGCAATGGAATACGTCGGGATAGCCTCAATATAGTTGAAGATACTGCAGCGGGCAAAACCGTGGTTGTGACGCCCACCGCCGCCACGCGGCGGCGCTAGGGTTATTGCATGCTGGCGGCTATCGTCTCGACATTGTGTTTAAAGGCCGCCTCGTAGGTCGTCGCGGGCCCGCCGGCTTTCGATAACGATTCCGGATACAGTTCGCCACCCGGCTGCGCGCCGCTGGCGGCCGCCACCTGCTTCACCAGGCGCGGGTCGGTTTGATTTTCAATAAAGTAGGTTTTGATATGCTTTTCCTTAATCTGCCTGATCAAGCCGGCGACGTCGCTGGCGCTGGCTTCGGCTTCAGTGGAGAAACCGACCGGGGCGAGGAACTCCACGCCATACTCGGCGCCGAAATAACCAAAAGCATCGTGGCTGGTAATCACTTTACGTTTGTCCGCCGGGATGGCGGCGAAGGTGCTTTTTGCCCAGCTGTCCAGCTTTTCCAGTTTTTGTATATAGGCGCTCCCTTGCCGGCGAAAATAATCCGCATCCTCAGGATCCGCGGCAATCAACGCCTGCATAACATTGCGGGCATAAACTGCGCCGTTTTTGGCGCTGTTCCATGCATGAGGGTCGGTGACGGTTTTGCCTTCCTCTTCCATGTTGCGCGTGTTTACGCCCGTGGACGCGGTAATGATCTTGCCCTTATAGCCTGACGCCGTGATCAGGCGATCCATCCATCCTTCCATCCCCAGGCCGCTGACAAACACGACGTCGGCTTTATTTAACGCCTGGCTGTCTTTCGGCGCCGGCTCAAAACTGTGGGGATCGCCATCCGGGCCCACCAGGCTGGTCACGGTGACATGATCCCCGCCAACCTGTTTTACGATATCGGCCAGTACGGAAAAACTGGCTACCGTATCGACCGTTTTGGCCAACACGGCGGGGCTCGACACCATCATGGCCACCGCTAATGGTAGGGTTAAACGATTCAATTTTCTCTCCTTGCTGATAAACGCGCGCTATAAACGCCAGTTATTGTTACTTTATAACATAACATGTAGCGCGATTTGCTGGCAAGACTTAACGCCGGCGGTCATCATTTATTCAGCTATAGAAAGCCAAAAAAGATATTTTTATTTTTATTACATGCGTAATAAGGTGGTTGCGCATATGTAATGGCGCTGTATTTATTTTGAGATATTTTGTATTGGCAGAATATGATGATTGTTTCAAGGAGCTGTAATGAATGTTATTACCCTGGCCGGTAGTCCGCGTTCGCCCTCGCGTTCGGCGGCGCTGTTGACTATCGCCCAGCGCTGGCTGGAGGGACGGGGTATTAAGGTTACCCCCTGGAATGTGTTTAATTTTAACGCGGAAGATTTGCTGTACGCGCATTTCGACAGCCCCGCGCTCAATGACTTTGTCAGGCAGCTTGCCGGAGCCGATGGCGTGATTATCAGCACGCCTATTTATAAAGCCTCGTTCAGCGGCGCGCTGAAAACCCTGCTGGATCTGCTGCCGGAGCGCGCGTTCGAGCATAAAGTGGTGTTGCCGCTGGCCACCGGCGGCTCGGCAGGGCATATGCTGGCGCTGGATTATGCCCTCAAGCCGGTGCTTAACGCGCTGAAAGCCCAGGAGATCCTGCACGGCGTTTTCTCAGAAGACAGCCAAATCACCCGCTACGATGGCGATCCGTTGTTAAGCGCCGCGCTTGAAGGCAGATTGCTGGAATCCCTGGAGACCTTTACCCGCGCGCTGGAAAGGCAATCGCAATTCAGCCCCTTGCATATCTCATCCGCCTCGTAGGCCTCGGCAGCGGCCGCTGACAGGCGCGACGTGGAGAATAGAGTAAACCTTATGAAATTAGCTTGGTTTAATGACGGTAAACACCCCATATCCTTATTTTTAACGGGAGGATAAGCGATGCAGGGGAGAATTGGCTATATAGGCTGGCGGCTGTTCCAGATTTTGCCCACCACGTTTACCATTGTGCTGTTGGCCTTTGTGTTAATGAAATTAGCGCCCGGGGATGTTATTGATGTCGTGGCGGGAGAATCAGGCGGGGCCACGCCGGAATATATGGCGGAAATGCGTGAATTATATGGGCTGAATATTCCGATCTGGCAGCAGTTTATTCATTATCTCGAGTCGCTGGCGCATTTCGACCTGGGCTATTCCTTTCGGGAAAACACGCCCGTTGCCGATTTAATCCTCAGCCGGTTGTCCGCGACCATTACCCTGTCGTTGACGGCGATTATTTTCGCCCTGTTGGTTGGCGTGTTGCTGGGCATTATTGCCGCGCGCTACCGTGGTTCCTTCTTGGACGGGCTGATCTCGGTTTTTTCCACCATCGGTTTTGCCACGCCTTTATTCTGGATTGGCTTGTTGCTGATCGTCGTATTTTCCATTAATTTGCGCTGGTTTCCGGTGAGCGGCATCGCCACCGTCGGCGCCGACTACGCCAGTCAGGTCTATTACCTGCTGGACGTAGCAAGGCATTTGATCCTGCCGGCGTTATCGCTGAGCCTGTTCTTTCTGTCGATGTATGTCCGCATCACCCGTTCCTCAATGCTGGAAGTCTATGGACAGGACTTCGTGCGCACGGCCAGGGCCAAAGGATTAAGCGAATGGCGGGTAATATTCGGCCATATCCTGCGTAATGCCGCGCTGCCGATTATTACCATTACCGGCCTGGAAATCGGCGGACTGCTCAGCGGTTCGGTGGTGGTGGAAACCGTCTTCGGCTGGCCGGGTATCGGCCGGCTGGCCTACGACGCGGTATTTTCCCGCGACCTCAACCTGCTGCTGGGCATTTTCTTGCTCAGCTCCTTTCTGGTGGTGCTGATGAATCTGCTGGTGGATTTGATCTATGTCGCGCTGGATCCGCGCATCGGGAGACGCCGCCCATGATATCTCGCGGTTTTCGCGCGCGGCTGGCCCGCTCATATTCCACGCAGATTGGCCTGCTGTTATTGTTGCTGATCCTGTGCGGCGCGGCGGCGGCGTCCTATTTTTTCCCCGGCGACCCGCGCAATATGGTCGGCAGCCCGACGATTTGGCCCGGCGCCGATGCCCGGTTTCCCCTCGGTACCGACATGATGGGCCGCGATATGCTTTCCGGCCTGCTGTATGGCGCCCGCACCTCGCTGATGATCGGCCTGTTCGCCACCGCGCTTTCCGTGGTGCTCGGTATTGTCATCGGCGTGATCGCGGGTTATTTCGGCGCATCCTGGGTTGACGATATCCTGATGCGCCTGACCGAAGTGTTCCTGACCATGCCGCGCTTACTCTTTGCCATCGCCCTGGTGATGGTGCTGGGTCCCTCGACATTCAGCATTTCCCTGGCGCTGGGCGCGACCTCCTGGCCGCAAATCGCGCGCCTGGTGCGCGGCGAGGCGCTGCGCGTGCGCGAAATGGAGTTCGTGCGCGCCGCCGCCACCATCGGGCTTGGACACCTGCGCATCATCACCCGCCATGTCTTGCCCAACAGCATCGCGCCGGTGATGGTGGCCTCGTCGGTACTGGTGGCGCAGGTTATTTTATCCGAGGCGTCGTTATCCTTTCTCGGGCTTGGCGATCCCAGCGTGGTGACCTGGGGGGGCATGGTCGGCTCAGGGCGCGAGGTGCTGCGTACCGCCTGGTATATGACCGCCCTGCCCGGCCTGGCTATTTTCGTGACCGTTATGGGCTTTATGCTGATCGGCAACGGCCTGAACGATATTTATAACCCACGCCTGCATAGGAAGTAGATTACGATGGCAACAGAAGAGAAACCGACCGCCGCCGTCGACGGACCGATACCGCTCAAGCTGCTTGACGTGCGGGATTTACGTATTGGTTTTAATGGCGAAGAGATTGTGCACGGCATTTCTTTTCATATTAAGCCGCATGAAAAGGTCGCCCTGGTGGGCGAGTCCGGATCGGGTAAAAGCGTGAGCGCCATGAGTTTATTACACCTGATCCCCGGCGCCAGCGTGTCCGGACAGGCGCTGTACGGCAATACCGATCTGCTCAAGCTGCCCGAGGCGGACGTACGCGCCGTCAGCGGCAAGGATATTTCGATGATTTTCCAGGAGCCGATGACGGCGCTTAATCCCCTGCATCGGGTCGGGGAACAGATTGCCGAAGTTTACCGGCTAAAGCGGCGGATGGGCCGTAAGGACGCCTGGGAGCATGCCGTGGCCCGGCTCGCGGAAACCGGCATCGCCGAGCCGGAACGGCGCGCCAATGCCTATCCGCACCAGCTTTCCGGCGGGCAGCGCCAGCGCGCCATGATAGCCATGGCGCTGGCCGGCGAGCCCAAACTGCTGCTGGCTGACGAACCGACCACCGCGCTGGATGTGACCCTGCGGCTGCAAATCCTTGAACTGTTGTCCGCTTTGCAGCGCAAGAACGGCTTATCCATCCTGCTTATTACCCACGACCTGCACCTGGTGCGCCGTTTCGCCGATCGGGTCATTGTCATGGAAGCCGGCAATATCGTGGAAGTCGCCCCGACCGAACAGCTGTTCCAGGCGCCAAAACATCCCTACACCCGTCAGTTGATCAACAGCCGTCCGCAACGGGACATCGGCGCCGTCGCCGCAGACGACGCCGGGCAGCACCCGCGCCTGGAGGGCAAAGACCTGCAGATAAGCTACCCGGTTTCGCATCCGGGAATAGGCAACTGGTTCCGGCGCCACCGATTCCAGGCGGTCAAAAATGCCGACTTCGTGTTGCGGCGCGGACAAACCCTGGGCGTTATCGGCGAGTCCGGTTCAGGCAAAAGCACGCTGGCCGCCGCGGTGCTGGGACTGATGGATCATGAAGGCTCGCTGCTTATCGACGGCATGTCGTGGCAGCAGGCCAATGCGCACTCTTCCCTGGCGCGCCGGTCGCAACGGCGCAAAATACAGGCGGTATTCCAAGACCCCTTCTCTTCCCTGTCCCCGCGCCTGAATATTGCCCAGGTGGTGGGCGAAGGCCTGCATTTCCATCATCCCGAACTGTCGGCGCGGGAGCGGGAGCGGCGTATTACCGCGATCCTCGGCGAGGTGGGTCTTAACGAAACCCAGTTTCCGGGGCTGCTGCACCGGTATCCCCATGAATTTTCGGGCGGCCAGCGCCAGCGCATCGCCATTGCGCGGGCGCTGATTATCAACCCCGATATTCTGGTGCTGGACGAGCCTACCAGCGCTCTGGACGTTACCATCCAGCGGCAAATCATTACCCTGCTGCAGCGACAGCAGCGCGCGCATGGTCTGAGCTATCTGATCATTACCCATGATGTGGCGGTGGTGGCCGCCATGGCGCACCGGATTATCGTCATGAAGGAGGGTAACGTGGTCGAGGCGGGGGACGCCATGACCCTGCTAAACGCCCCGGTCCATCCCTATACGCGCAGCCTGATCCTGGCGGCGGCCTGATACCCCGGCACGCGCAGGCGCCAGGGGCGGGCGCCTGCGCCGCTGGCCGGCATACGCCTAAAAAACGGGATGCTGCCCGCCGTCCACGGCGATAAACGCGCCGACCACATAACTGGCGCGTTCGCTGGCCAGGAACAACACCACGTCGGCAACCTCCTCGGGACGGCCGAAACGGCGCAAGGGCAATCCGTCGCTGAGCCGGCTTAGCGCCTCCCCGGGCGTTATCCCCAGGCGCCGGGCTTCATGATCGACGGTCTGATCAATGCGATCGGTTAGGGTATATCCCGGATTGACGGCATTAAGCCGGATGCCGTAACGCGCGTAATACTGTCCCAGTCCCAGGGTGGACAACAGCAGCGCCGCATTGGCCGCACCACCCGCCACATGCGACGGATGCGGCACCCGCGCGCCGGTGCCGATAATATTGACCACGGCGCCTACCTGGCGCGCCGGCGCGCCGGCGCCCGCGGCCTGCGCCACCCAGCGTTTGAGCACCGCGTCCTGGGCGTGGATATAGGTATAATATTTGGCGTCCATGGCGGCATGCCAGGCGGCGCTGTCGAGGGATTCCGGCGGGTTGCGGCGCGCGGCGCCCGCGCTGTTCACCAGGATATCAATCGGCCCCAACTGCCGGGCCAGCTGTTCGACGGCGGCCTCCGCCTCATCGCTGTGGCTAAGATCGGCACGCGCCACGGCAATCTCCGGCCCGTCATCCGCCAGCGCCAGCCGCGCCTGCGCCAGATTGCGCGTATCCCGCGATACGATGCCCACCCGCGCGCCCTCGCGCAAAAAAGCCCGGGCGACGGCCAGGCCGATGCCTTTGCTGCCGCCGGTGACCAGCACCACTTTCCCCGCTAATCCGAGTTCCATAACCCCGCTCCTTAAATTTTTGTATTGATCGGCGGCAGTATGCCGTTTAAATAAAAATCCCCCACCGCCCGCGCCTTATACGCCACGGGATCGTGGGTGGTATGGGTACGCGCGTTGCGCCAGTGTCGGTCAAGGTTAAGCGCCGTCGAGGTCGCCGAGGCGCCGCCAAGACGGTAGATCATTTCGCTCACCCTGACGGCGGCCTCGGAAGTGGCGTATTTCGCCTCCGCCACCGCAATCGACGCCTCCCCCAGCAGGCGATCGCTCGCCTCGCTGCCGGCCCATTGTGCCGCCAGGGCGTGGTCCAGCGCTTGCGCCCCGCGCTCAAGCAGGGTTTCCGCACCGTGCGCGATAATGGCCATTTCACCGACGGTATGCAGCACATACGGATCGGCGGTGGCGCCGCTGACGCCGCTTTCGCGCAGCGCGCGCGCCTGGTTACGCCCGTAAGCGCAGGCGTCCTCCAGGGCCGCCCGGGCGATGCCGGCGTCGATGGCGGCATGGATCAGCTGCGCGAATCCCCCTTCATGGGTGCGGCGCTGGCCATAGGCGGGAATGCGTAAGATCTCCCCCTCGGCGATAAGCACATTGTCAAACACCGTGGTGCCGCTGGCGGTGGTGCGCTGTCCCATGCCGTCCCAGTCGTCGCTGACGGTCACGCCGGGGCGATCCACCGGGACGAACACCGCCGCCCGGCCCCCCTCCTCATGCACCGCCGTGACCAGAATAAGGCTGGAGAACAGACTGCCGGTGCTGTAATACTTGCGCCCGCGCAGGCGCCACTCCCCATTTTCCCGCGTCAGCCGGGTGGCCACGTCGCCGATAAAGGCGCCGTCACGTTCGGCGGCGGCGTTGCCCATCATTGCCCCCCGCAGCACCCGATCGAAGTAGTGCCGCTGCTGCGCGGCGCTGCCATATAACCGCAGTTTTTCCAGATTGGCGAATTGCGGCGCGATCGCCTGGGCGATATTGGGATCGCCCGCCGCCAGCAGGCATATCACGCGGGAAAAAGTCGTCAAGTCAGCTTCCAGGCCGCCGTATTCCCGCGGCACCCGCATCGACAGCAGCCCGCTTTGCCGCAGCGCGCGGATTTCCTCGTGGGGCAAGGCCCGCTGGCTATCGCGCCGCGCCGCGCCGGCGGCGAAACGCAGCCTGAATTGCTCCGCCGCCGCGATAAGCCCGGACATATCGTCTTCTCGCCCGCCTGGGCGCAAGGCGTGTTGCTGGTCATGGTCTGTCGGCATACCTGTTCCTTAATAATGATCGCGCGCCGCATAGCGACTGGCCGGGCGCGCCAGACCCATAATCTCCCGGGTGGTCGCGCCCTGATAGCGCCGGCGATATACCCCGCGCCGCTGCAGCTCGGGCACCACCAGGTCGACAAAATCCGCCAGGCCTCCGGGCAGCCAGCCCGGCATGATATTAAACCCGTCCGCGCCGCCCTCCTGGAACCAGGCGGTCATCATATCGGCGATATCCGCCGCGGTGCCGGTAAGCACCGGATGGCCCCGGGCGATGGCCACCTGCAAATATAAATCACGGATGGTGAGGTTATCGCGCCGGGCGATATGCCGGAGCAGCGCGATCCTGCTGTTGGCGCCCTCCCCGCCGGCCGCCGGCAGGTCGGGCAACGGCCCGTCCAGGGGATAACCGGACAGGTCGATGCCGCCCAGATGGTGCTCAAGCTGCGCCAGGCCAACCTCGGGGTGGATAAGCGATTGCAGATAATCGAATTTTTCCTGCGCCTCGCCCCGGGTGCGGCCCACCACCGGAAACAATCCCGGCAAAATACGCAGCGCGCGCGCCGATCGCCCCGTCGCCCGCGCCTGGCTCTTTAACTGGCCATAAAACGATTGCGCGTCCGCCAGGGTGGTCTGCGCGGTATAGATAACCTCGCCCACACTGGCGCCGAGCGCCATGCCGGCCCCCGATGAACCGGCCTGCACCAGCAGGGGGTGGCCCTGCGGCGGCCGGGCGATGTTCAGGGGACCGCGCACGCTGAAAAATTCGCCCCGGTGGTCCAGGGCATGCAGTCCTTCCGGCCGGAAATAGACGCCCGCGTCCCGCTCGGCCACGATGGCATCATCATCCCAGCTGTCCCACAGGCCGCGCACCACGTCGAC
Source organism: Sodalis sp. RH24 (assembly GCF_047324145.1). Taxonomy (NCBI): domain Bacteria; kingdom Pseudomonadati; phylum Pseudomonadota; class Gammaproteobacteria; order Enterobacterales; family Bruguierivoracaceae; genus Sodalis; species Sodalis sp. RH24. Next base: position 5,363,734 of record NZ_CP178729.1, on the reverse strand, counting down.
AAACTCCCCGGCGCGGCGGTAGCGCTCCCCGGCGGGCGGGATGGACCCGGCGCCGAAATTTTCCGCCTCCGCATCGCTTGAGGAGGTGACGATATTCCATCCCGCCCGGCCGCCGCTCAGGAAATCGAGCGAGGCGAATTTGCGGGCGATATGGAAAGGCTCGTTAAAGGTGGTCGACGCCGTGGCGATAAGCCCGATATGCCGTGACGTCTGGCTCAGGGCCGACAGCAGCGTTAAGGGTTCAAAATGCGCCTTTGGCCCCCGCCCAAGGCGTTCGGCCGAACGGTCGCGGATGGCCAGGCCGTCAGCGAGGAAGAACAGGTCGAACAGACCGCGTTCGGCGATCTCCGCCACCTGCCGGTAGTGGGCGAAATCCATCGGCCCCAGGGGATTAACCTGTTGGTGGCGCCAGCTGGCCAGATGCCGGCCGGTCATCTCGACAAACACGCCGAGGTTCATTTCATGCCGCGCCGCGCCGCTCATGCTGGCGCTCCCGTCGCCCGGCCGGCATAACGGTTGGCCGGCCGCGCCAGCCCCAGATGGTCGCGCAGGGTAGCGCCGGTATACTCGTGGCGAAACAAGCCGCGCCGGCGCAGTTCCGGCACCACCTGGTCGATAAATTCCAGCAGGCCGCCGGGCAGCCAGGGCGCCATGATATTAAAGCCGTCCGCCCCGCCGCCGGTAAACCGTTCCTCCAACTGGTCGGCAATTTGCGCCGCCGTGCCGAAAATCGCCCAATGGCCGCGCGTGCCGGTGACATGCCAGTAGAGCTGGCGGATGGTCAGATTTTCACGCCGGGCGAACGCCGCCAGCAGCCCCTGCCGGCTCTGGTTTCCCTGCGTCGGCGGCAGTTCCGGCAGCGGCCCGTCGATGGGGTAGGACGACAGATCGACGCCGCCCAGGTGGCGGGCCAGGACCGGCCAGCCGATTTCCGGGTCGACCCATGACTGCAATTGCTCGAATTTTTCCCGGGCATGAGACTCGGACTCGCCGATAATAGGGAATACGCCCGGCATGATTTGCAACTGATCGGGATGGCGCCCGTAAGCCGCCATCTTCTGTTTAACGCTGCGGTAAAACGTCCGCGCATCCTCAAGCGTTCGCTGGGCGGTAAAAATCACCTCAGCCCGGCGCGCGGCCAGGTCCTGCCCGTCGTGCGACGACCCCGCCTGCACCAGCACCGGCTGCCCCTGGACCGGGCGCGAGATATTCAGCGGGCCCCGCACCTTAAAAAACCGCCCCTGGTGATCCAGCACATGCAGTTTGCGCGGGTCGAAAAAATGCCCCGTCGCTTTATCATTGAGCAGCGCGTCGTCTTCCCAGCTGTCCCATAATCCCTGCACCACGTCCACGAACTCCTGGGCGCGCTGGTAGCGCAGGCCGTGCTCCATCACCTCGTCACGATTAAAATTCAGCGCCTCGCCCAGCGTCCAGGAGGTCACCACGTTCCAGCCCGCCCGTCCCCCGCTGATATGATCGAGCGAAGCGAACTTGCGCGCGACATTGAACGGCTCGTTATAGCTGGTGGAGGCGGTGGCCACCAGCCCGATTTTTTCGGTTACCATCGCCAGGGCGGACAGCAGGGTGAGCGGTTCATAGTTCACCGTGCGCGTCGTTCGGCCGATATATTCGTCCTCCTCGTACTGGAAAGTCATCTGATCGCCTAAGAAAATCATATCAAACTTGGCCGCTTCGGCCCGGCGGGCCAGCAGTTTGAAATGCTCCAGGTTCATGCCGGCGTTAACCGGGGCGTCGGGATGCCGCCAGGCGCCGATGTGATGGCCGACATCCTGTAAAAACGCGCCCAGGCGCAGCTGTTTTTTCTGTTGTGTCAAGGTTAGCGCTCCGCTTGTTTACCCTGCTTCCACCCGCCCCCATCAGTCATACATGGTGATGGGGGGCGGCGTCTGGTTAAGGTAATAATTGCCGACCACGCGATAGCGGTGATTGATCGGGTCGTGGGTGGTATGGGTGCGTGCGTTGCGCCAGTGGCGGTCAAAGTTGTTCTCACGCAGCGTCGCGGAAGAGCCGCCGACCTCGTAAATCAGCTCCGCCGCCCTGAGGGCGGCGCCGTTGCAGACGATTTTCGCCTCGGCCGTGGCGATGGAGCCGTCTATCAGCTTCTGCTCCAGTTCATCCCCGGTCTCGCCGCCGTGCCAGGCGGACGCCGCGGTGTCCACCAGCGCGGCGGCGCGCAGCAGGGCCGCCTCGGCGCCATGCGCGTGGGCGATGATATTGCCGATGGTATGCTGGACAAACCAATCGTCGACGGAGCGCTGTACCCCGGAATCGGCGCGCGGCCGCGCGCCGCGATGCGCCCAGGCCACGGCGTCGTCCAGAACCGCCAGAGCGATGCCCACCTCAATGGTGGAATGCAGCATTTGCGTGGCCGCCGGCTGGTAGTTGCGCTTTTTGCCCTCGTCGCTGGTGTAGAACATCACCTCCTCGTCCGCCACCGCGACATCCAGGAATTCGGTGGTGCCGCTGGCGGTTAACCGTTGCCCCATGCCGTCCCAATCGTCGTGCTGCACAATGCCCGGCCGGGCGCGGGGCACAAACGCCGAAACTGTGTCGCCGCGATCATCCTTAGCGGTAACCCGCAGTCGATCCGCCATCAGGCCCCCGGTGCTGTAGAATTTTTTACCGCGCAAACGCAGCCCCTGCGGCGTTTGCACCAGCCGGGTGGTCATCTCCGCCACGAACTGCCCGCCGCGTTCGCCGGTCGCGCCGCTGATTAAATCGCCGTGCAGCAACCCGTGGAAATAACGCGCCTGCTGGGCGGCGGTGCCCGTCAGGCGAATACGCTCCACCGAGGTGAAATGCGGGATCAGCACCTGGGCCACGTTGGGATCGCCCTTCGCCAGCAGGATGACGATGCGCGCCAGTTCCGCATAAGACAGTTCGGGCCCGCCATAGGCCCCGGGCACCCGCGCCGCGCCGATACCCGCCCGCAGCACCCAGTCCAGTTCCGCATGGGGCAGAATACGTTCCTTGTCCCGTCTCGAGGCGTCGGCCGCCAGCCTGGCGCCGAGTTCCGCCGCCCGGGTTATCACATCGCCGGCGCGGGTATCAATCCCGGCGACCGCTTCGGCAAATCGGCCGGCCGGCCCGGCGTCGATGGTGGAAGAAGATAAAGACATAAAGACCCTCGCTTGGGACCGTTAAGTGGTGGCATCAACGCCGTCGCCATCAGGGCTGTTCGGCGATCCAGGCGTCGCGAAAACCGGAGTGCGCGCCCGCCGGGGAAAAATCCAGTCCGTGCAATTTACGGTTGTATACCGTGAAAAAAGGCGCTTCCATTACCGGAAGCAACGGTAAATCAGTCAGGGTTTGCCGTTGAAACTGACCGATAATGGCGATGCGCCGTTGTGGATCGACCTCATTTTGATAGGCGGCTATCAGCCGGTCCGTTTCCGGGCTGGAGTACGCGAACGCATTGGCGTAGGGCACCCCCGGGGATTGTGCTTTGGAGTCAAACACCCGCGTCAACCCCATTTGCGGGTCGAGCATCACGCCGAAGCCCTGGAAAATAATATCGAAGTCATAGTCCGAATAGACTTTTTTCAGGAACGTGGCGTTATCCAGCGGTGAGAACGCGATATCGATACCGATCTTGCTGAATTCCTGGCGCAAAAACTCTCCCGCCAGCAGGAACTGGCCGGAGCTGGGATCGGTATACAGACGCAGGGTGAAACGCTTGCCGCCGGCTTTCACCGGATAACCCGCCTCGTCCAGTAATTTACCCGCTTTCGCCACGTCGTAATCATAACGGGGAATATCGTCCGTATAGAACCGGGTCAGGGATGCGGGCACCACGCTGTATTCCGGCTTGCTTTGCCCATACCAGACGGTATCGATTAACCGCTGGCGATCGATGATATGGGCGATAGCCTGCCGCACTTTCACATTGGATAAAACAGCCGATCGCAGGTTAAAGCCTATAAAATAGGTCTGCGCGGCATAGGCATAGCCGCGGGATTCAAATTTGAGCTCGGGATTTTTTTTCAGGCGCGCTATATCGGAAAAGGGTACGCCGGCATAGGGAATATAGGATACTTCCCCCGATTCCAGCGCGCCGCTGCGGGCGGCCGCGTCCGGGATAAACCGGTAAATGACCCGATCCAGATAAGGTTTGCCCTTATCCCAATAATCGGGATTTTTCTCCAATACCACATATTGCCCCCGTTTCCATTCTTTAAAGCGAAAAGGACCGGTGCCGATGGGCCGCGCATTTTCAGGGTTCTTGCGAATATCGCTGCCGTCGAAAATATGTTTCGGCACCACTTGCGATTCCGCGCCGTCCAGCGCGCTTAATATTACCTGCGAGGGTGAGCTGAGGCGGAATATGGCCGTATAGTTGTCCGGGGTCTCCACATCTTTTAATGCCGAGAAGGTCGATCGCCCGCGCGAATGCACTTTTTTCCAGACTTCCAGCGCCGAGTATTTTACATCCGCCGCGGTAAAGGGCTGCCCGTCGTGCCATTTAACGCCCTGGCGCAGGTGAAAAGTGATGCTCAATCCGTCCGGCGCCACTTCCCAGGAAGTCGCCAGGCGGGGCTGGGGCTGAAACCTGTCGTCGTAATACACCAGGCCGTCAAATATATTGGCTGAAATCACGCGATTGGCATATTGGTTGTTATAGGTCGCCGTCAGCGTGACCGGCTCGGGATAAATAGCGGCAATCAGGGTTCCTCCCCTGACGGGCGCCGGTTCCACCGCCCCGGCCGCGCCCAGAAAACTGGATGCCAGCAGGAGCGCTCCCACGGATAAGGCGGACAGGCATGATCTTAACATCTGTTTAAACCTTTTATTATAAATAATGGTTCCGGATCTGTGCAGGCGATGTTTTTCAACAGCGGAGAAAGTCTATCCCGGCGAAGATAACTTAATTAAATATCAATAATTGCTGTTTATAGACAACTTTGTGCTATCGAATTTATTACTGAGCTGGTTCTAAGTTAATTCAAAAAAAGCATTGGCTAAAAGCAGCCTTAATTTATATTTTAGGGTGTTTCCAAATTGTTAATGAAAGAAAGTTTTTTTATTACCACACGCCGGACCAGATAATTACCGAGGATGTAAGGTCATCATTTATGCCTATTTTTCAGCTGCCTTTGCCAAAAATCATTTTTGCCGCTATCGGCATCAGTTTTACCCTGACCGTCTGGCCCGCCCTGGCCGCCGGCGGTAATCTGGTCGCCCTGGTGCAACCCGAGCCCGTTGCGCTGAACACCGCCTTTAATACTAATTTTCCTAACGGCGTGGTTTCCAATAATATCTATGAAGGCCTGGTGTCCTATAACCAGGAGATGCAGCCGCAGCCCAGCCTGGCGACCTCCTGGGAAGTGGCGCCGGACGGATTGAGCATCACTTTTCACCTGCGCCAGGGCGTTAAATGGCACGACGGGCAGCCCTTTACCGCGGCGGATGTAAAATACTCGGCGCTGGAAGTCTGGAAAAAAGTCCATCCGCGCGGACGCACCACGTTTGCCGCGCTCAAGGACGTGGAAACGCCGGATGACCATACCGCGGTGTTTCGCCTCGAACATCCCTCTCTGGTGATCTTAAGTTCGCTGAACGCCAACGAGGCGCAGATTTTACCGGCGCATCTGTTTGCCGGCACCGACGTGCGCACCAGCCCTTATAATGCCAAACCGGTGGGCACCGGCCCCTTCAGGTTTGTGCAATGGCAGCGGGGACAATATATTGCGCTGGAACGCAACCCCGACTATTGGGACAGCGGCAAGCCCAAGGTCGATAAGGTTATCTTTAGCATTATCCCCGACGCGGGATCGCGCGCCGCCGCGTTGGAAACCGGCGACGTTCTGTATGCTCCCTATGATTCGGTGCCCCTTTCCGATGTAAAGCGCCTTAGCCAGAACCCGCAGTTGGTGGTGACCAAGCAGGGCTACGATTCGTCGGCGGCCTATACGTTTTTGGAATTCAACCTGCGCAACCCCATTTTGGCCAACCTGAAGGTGCGCCAGGCCATCGACCGGGCAATCGATAAACAGGCGCTGGTGGACGTGGTCTGGTACGGCCTGGGTAAACCCGCCACCGGTCCCGTTCCCTCGTCGCTGAAGCGTTTTTATACCATCGACGGCGTGCCGCAGTATGCCTTCGATCCCGCCGCCGCCGAGAAGCTGCTGGACGAAGCGGGCTACCCGCGCAAGGCCGGCGGCGTACGTTTCCGCCTCGCCATCGACTATTTCCCGGTCAACGACGGTTTCAAGAATCAGGCGGAATTTATCCGCCAGAGCCTGAGCAAGATAGGCATTGAGCTGACGGTGCGTAACCAGGACCTGGCGACATTTATCAAGCGCATCTACAGCGATTACGATTTTGATATCGAGACCGGCCGCTGGGTGCCCATGATGGACCCGCAGATCGGCGGCCTGCGCCACTACTGGAGCAAAAATATCGCCCAAGGCACGCCCTGGTCCAATGCCTCGAATTACACCAATCCCAACATGGACCGGATTATCGAGCGGCTGCAGGTGGAAATAGACCCCGGCAAGCGCGCGGGCGAATTCCATGAATTCCAGCGTCTGGCCCAGACCGACCTGCCGGTTATTCCCCTGGTGGAACAGCAGAATTTCACCGTCTACAGCACCCGGCTTCACGGCGTGAGCACCGCGCCGGACGGCGCCTTATCGTCGCTGAAAGATGTCTCTTTGCAACCTGAAGGAAAATAATATGAGTTTGTTCTCCGCCAACGATCCCGGCGCGACGGCCCGGCACGAGGCGCGGTTGGATCTCGCCGCCGCGCACCGTCTCGCGGTCTGGCACGATTTCAGTGAAGGCATTTATAATCATTTCACCCTGGCGGTGCCGGGCAGCGACGATCGCTTCCTGCTGCCGCCTTTCGGCCTGCATTGGTCGGAAGTGCGGGCCAGCGAGCTGATGACCATCGGTTTTGACGGCACGCAGCTGGACGGGGAAGGCATCATCCAGCGTTCCGCTTACTGTATACATGCGCCGATCCATGCCGCCCATGCCAAACACCAGGCGGTGTTCCATACCCATATGCCCTATGCCGGCGCGCTGACCCGGCTGGAAAGCCAGCATCTGCTGGCGCTCGGCCAGACCGAGGCGCTGCTGCTCGACCAAATCGCCTACGACGAGGGTTACGACGGCCTGGCCCGCGATCCGCGGGAAGGCGAACGGCTGGCGGCGATCCTGGGCGAAAAGACCATTCTGTTTATGGGCAATCACGGCGTACTGGTGACCGGGCGCTCCACCGCCGAAGCCTACGATCGGCTGTATACCCTGGAGCGCGCGGCGCGGGTGCAGCTGTTTGCCCTGTGGACCGGCCAGCGACTGCGGGGATTGAGCGCGGAGCAGGTGGATAAGGTACAGGACCAGATTCATAACACCCCACTGCACGATGCGCCGGGCGCGCAGTACAAACCCGGCTATCAGCTGCATTTCGACGCGCTGCGGCGTCTGCTTGACCGGCGCGAGCCCGACTATCGTGACTGACCTGGCCTCAGGGGATGATGCCCCGCTAACTTTTTCCCGTCTACTGGCGGCGGCCGGGCAATTCAGCGCCCAGTTCAGCGCCGGCGCCGCCCGCCGCGACCAGGAGCGGCTGTTGCCCAAGGCGGAAATCGCCGCGCTGGCCTCCTCGGGCCTGCTGGCGGCACGGGTCGCGCGCGCATACGGCGGCGGCGAGGTCAGCCTGACCCAATGGGTGCGCCTGATGCTGCCCCTGGCCAAAGGCGATCCGAATATCGCCCAGGCCATCCAGCCCCACGCCTGCGGCATCGAAAAGCTGCGCATTTACGGCACCCCGGCGCAGCAGCGGCGCTACCTCGGCGCCATCGGCGACGGCGCCCTGATCACCAATGCCTCCGCCGAACGCCATACCGGCGCGGTCGGACAAATCGCCACGCGCCTGGTCCGGGAAGGCGCCGGCTGGCGTTTGGACGGCACCAAGCACTATGCCACCGGCAGCCTGTTCGCCCACTATTTTTATGTCCTGGCCAATGATGACCAGGGCGGCCGGGCGCTGGCGCTGCTGCCGGCGGACAGGGCCGGCGTCCATATCCAGGATGACTGGAACGGCATGGGGCAGCGGACCACCGCCAGCGGCAGCGTGACTTTTACGCATGTCGTGCTGGCCGACGACGAAATCCTGCCGCTGCCGGAATGGAAAACCCGCCGCACGTATGAAGGCGCCTTTGCCCAACTGCTGCACGCGGTAATCGATACCGGCATCGCGCTGGCCGCGCTGGAGGATGCCGCCGATTACGGCCGCAACCGCGCCCGGCCCGTCAGCGACGCCGGGGTTGACCGGGCCGGCGATGACCCGTATGTCCAGCAGGCGGTGGGAGAAATGTCGGTGCTGGCTCATGGCGCCGAAGCCATGGTTGGGCGCGCCGCCGGCGTGCTTGAGCAGGCCATGGCGTTATTCTGGCGCGGCGCGGACGCCGAACGCGCCCTGGGCGAGGCCTCGGTCGCCGTCGCCGAAGCCAAGGTCGCGGCCGAACAGGCAGCCCTGCGCGTGAGCGAAATGCTCTACCGCGTCGGCGGCGCCGGCGCGACGATACAGCCGCTGAACCTGGACCGGCACTGGCGCAATGCGCGCACGCATACCACCCATGATCCCATCGCCTACAAAACCAAGATCATCGGCGATTTCGTGCTAAACGACCGTTTGCCCCCGATCGGCACTAAAATTTGAGGTTACCTATGCATTATCCCGTTTTGCCGCCGCTCCCGCCGGACAGCCCCCTGGGCATAGCCATGAAACAGCCGCTGATGCTCGGGCTGTTTTTACCCATCCATAACGGCGGCTGGACCATGTCGTCCTATCCCCGGGGCACCGACTGGACCTTCGATTACAATGCCGCGCTAACGCGCCAGGCCGAGGCGCTGGGATTTGAACTGGTGTTCGGACCGGCGCACTGGTTGCCAAAGGGCGGGTTCGGCGGAGAAATCCGCTATCGCGAAACGGCGCTCGACACCCTGATGACCGCGGCGGGCCTGGCGGCCATTACCGAACGCATCCTGCTGATTTCCACGGTGCATATTTTTTATGGCCCCTGGCATCCCCTGCATTTGGCCAAGTTCGGCGCGACGCTTGATCATATGTCGGGGGGCCGCTGGGGCCTGAACGTCGTCACCGGTTTCCGTAAAGACGAATGGGCCATGTTCGGCCAGGAGCAGCCTGGCCACGACCAGCGCTATACCCTTGCCGACGAATATGTTTCGCTGCTGCAGCAGCTTTGGGCCGGCACGGAAAACCTGGATTACCACAGCGACCGGTGGCGGTTGAACCAGGCGTTTGTCACGCCCAAACCCCGTTATGGCCGGCCCGTGATAGTCAGCGCCACCAGTTCGGCCGCCGGCATCGCCCATGCGGTACGTCAGGCTGACCTGATTTTCGTGACCAGCCCCGCCGGCGCGTCGTTCGAGGCGGCCATCGATGCGCTGCCGGATATTACCCGCCAGGTCAGGACGGCGGCACAGGCAATCAACCGCGACGTGCGGATCCTGGTCAATCCGATGATTATCGCGCGCGATACCGAAGCCGAAGCGCAGGCGGTATATCAGGCGATCATCGCCCAGGCCGACCATGGCGCGGTGGACGGATTTTTCCATACCCACGCTACCGGCGATAGCCGGTCCTGGCGCGGCCACCAGCGGGATGAGCGTATTGTCGGCGGCAATATCCAACTGGTGGGCACGCCGGAGCAGATCACCGAACAAATCCTCCGGCTCAAGGCTATCGGCTGCGACGGACTGCAACTGTGTTTTGTCGACTATCAACCCGAGCTGGCTTATTTCGGCCAACGGATCCTGCCGCTGCTAAAACAGGCGGGCCTGCGTTATTAACGCATTATTTCTTCATACAGGCATTTTATGACACGACAACATGACGCCGGGCGGCCCGTTACGCTGGCCGCCCTGCTGGACTGGCTCGACGACGGCGAAGAGCTGGCGTTTATCGATATCCGCGAAGAAGGCCCCTATGGCGAGGGCCATCCGCTGCTGGCGGTTAACGTTCCCTACAGTCTGCTCGAAACCGCCCTGCCCCCGCTGGTGCCCCGCGCCGGCACGCGTTTGGTGCTGCTGGGCGACGACGAGGATGTGACGGCGCGGGCCATAACGCGCTTATCCGCCCTGGGATATGACCGGCTTTATTTTCTGGCCGGTGGAGTACAGGCCTGGGAGCGCGGCGGTTACCCGTTATTCAAGGGCGTCAACGTGCCCTATAAAGCCTTTGCCGAGTTTGTCGAACACCTGCTGCATACGCCGGATATCGCTCCGGACGAACTGGCGCGCCTGATCGAACGCCAGGAGGATTACGTCCTGCTGGACAGCCGCACGGTAGAGGAATACGACCGCTTCCATGTGCCCAGCGCCATCGCCGTACCCAGCGCCGAACTGCTCTATCGCTTCGAGGACCTGGTGCCTTCGCCCGAGACGCTGGTGGTGATCTCCTGCGCGGGCCGCACGCGCGGCATCATCGGCGCGCAGACCCTGATTAATGCCGGCGTGCCTAATAAAGTGGTGGCGTTGTCCGGCGGCACCCAGGGCTGGCGGCTGGCCGATCTGGCGACGGTACGGGACGATGCCCGCTACTTCCCGCCACTGAGCAAACGGGCGCAGCAATCATCCCGCGCACGGGCGGACGCGCTGGCACAACGCTACGGTGTAAACGTTATCGACGCGGCCACGCTCGGGCAATGGCAATCGGACCCGGAGCGCACCACCTATCTGTTCGATGTCCGTAATCATGACGAATATCAGCGCGGCCACCGGGCCGGCGCCCGCTGGGCGCCGGGCGGACAGCTGGTACAGTCGCTGGACAAATGGGCGGGCACGCGCAATGCGCGCATCGTGCTTAATGATAATGACGGGGTGCGCGCCACTACCACCGCCCATTGGCTGCTGCAGCTCGGCTGGGACGCGGTGGTGCTGCCCGGGTTCGATGGGGCGAACACCGCATCTCACCCCACGGCGCCCTTGCCCTTGGCGTTGCCGCCCGTCCCGGTTATCGACGCGGCGGCGGCCAGGCAACGGCTGGACGCCGGCGCCCTGGGCCTGAGCGCCGATCGCAGTTGGGAATACCGCCGGGCGCATCCCGCCGGTACGCGCTGGGTAAACCGATCGCGGATCGCGGCCGACTTGCCGCCGGCCGGCGAGATCCTGGTGTTTGCCGGGCAAGGGACGCTGGCCGCAGGCGTGGTGCGTGATTTAATCGACGCCGGATTCGATGCCAAACGCGTGTCCGGAAAGCCGCAGGATTGGCAGGCCGCGGGATTGACGGTGCAAAGCAGTCCGCAGGATCCTCCCGCCGACCAACAGATTGATTATTTGTTCTGGTTGCACGATCGCCATGAGGGCAATGCCGCCGCCAGCGCCGCCTATCTGGCGTGGGAGGCCGATTTGCCGCGGCAGGTGGCCGACCCCTTAGCGGCGCATTTTGCCATCCGCCGCTAAGGAACCGTCCTGTCGCGCCGCCCGCCGCCGCGACAGGCCTTTTACCCGGACAGCCGCCGGTTACAGCGCCGGACCCCACGGCTTATTTCCGCCGCCGCGCAGGCCTTTCAGCGCGTGGCCACGCGGTTCCTCCCCCCAAGCGCTTCTCTCCCTGCAATAGCGTTCAAGACGGCGGCGACGGGCCGCCGCATTATAGAGCGGTATTTTTATTTCATGGAGTCCCAGGCATGTCCGAAGCAACCAAAATACCCGAACGCTGCGTTATCGTGGTCGATAGCGAACTGCCCGTGGGCAGGGCGGCAAACGCCGCCGCCGTCATCGCCCTTACCGTTGGCCAGCGCCATCCGGCGCTGGTCGGCTTGCCCCTGGTCGACGCCAGCGGGTGCGAACATCCCGGCCTTATCCCCATCGGCATTACCGTTCTGGCGGCCGATCGCGCCACGCTGTCCGCCCTGAGAGCCAAAGGCGCCGGGTCGGGCTGCGACATCATTGATTTTCCCGTCCAGGGCCAGCAGACCACCGACTACGCCGCTTTTCGCGAGGCGGTTGCCCACGTGGCCACCGAAGAACTACAGTATGTTGGCCTTGCCCTGGTCGGCGAGCGTAAGCCCATAAGCAAAATCGTGGCCAAACTCGGGCTGCTAAAATAGCCGCAGGCATAAACGCCGGGGCGGCGCGGACCCGGCGTGCCGGCGTTGCCTGGGTTCTTCAAAGTGATGTACCCTAACAGAGGAGTGTTTGCGCCCCTTGCCCCAGAGGATGTCCCGATGCCGTTTAACCCTTCCGACGTCAATGTCTGGCGGTCGCCCGACCTGAAGGCCGAGCTGCTGCGCGGCACATTTGTTGATTTTTCCTATGATGTGCATACCCATGATACGGCCTGTTTCGCCCTGCTTACTGAAGGCAATATCCGCATCCGCACGCGGGGCAATGAATTTATCGCCCGGCGCGGCGATCTGTATGCCATTGACGCGGACGAACCCCATGCGGGCTGGCCCATCACCGCGCAGGGGTGGAGCCTGCGTACCCTGTATGTGGATATCGCTTATCTGCATCAGCTGGTTGACGAGCGCGGCGCCAGGCATGCCTTGACGATTTCCGGCCCCATTATCAGGGATCCCCAGATTAACGCTATTTTGTATGCGCTACACCGCAGCTCGGAGACCCAGGGATCGCTGTTATTTCGCGATCAGGCTTATCTGGCGTTTTCCGACACGCTGATGAAGCGTTACGTTAAAGACGCCGCCAAATCGCCGGACGGCGGACCGGAGCTTGGCGCGGTGCGGCGGGCGCGGGCGTTTTTGGATGAACATTTGGGGGATCGCGTCAGTCTGATAGATATCGCCGTCCAAACCGGCATACCGCCGTTTCGCCTGCTGCGCGCGTTTGAGCGCGAATACGGCATGACGCCCCACGCCTACCAGCGCCAGGCCCGGGTGCGCTATGCCATGCACCTTATCCGCCACAGATGCCCTCTCAGCCAGGCGGGTATTTTATCCGGTTTTGCCGACCAGGCCCATTTTACCCGCTGGTTTCGGCGCTTTATGGGGGTAACGCCCGGTCAATATCAAAAGGCCCTGCACGGCGTTTAGCGGTGAGAATGACCTGGCTGTCAAAAGGACCGCGCGCTTGCCGATGACCTCTTTCGCCGGCCGGGCATGAAATACCGCTTTCACCATCGGATCGTTCGCTTAAATAAGTCTGGGCGAGTGATCTTTAATACCAAAGCGATCGGGTAAATGATCGTGAAAATTGATGGTTGCTTTATTTAATGGTATTTCTGGAATTAACTCATTACCGGCCCTTATGGCTGGATTTGCCAGGCTGATTTCCTGGCGGATTAAAACGGCGTTAGCGCCAGCAGGATAACATTCTACTATTGCGGCCATAAAAAAACCCCAGCAGGGTGGGGTTTCGTCTTAGCGCGATGTTATGCGTCAGTGTTGGATTTCCATCATTTCCTTAACGTCACTGCGATTGATCTGCTGCTTGGTTCCATTAGCATCTTTGTAGCTTATCATACCGGTCTGGTCATCTACCTTCGGTTTGCCTTCACTGACAATGGTGCGTCCGTCGTTGGTATGCATGGCATAATTATTATCGGCGCAACCCGCCAGCAGGATGCTGAACATACATGCGGATAAAACATATAAGCTTTTTTTCATAACGAACTCCTTTTGTTAGGCCTACTAAAGGTTTAGCACAGACAAACCAAGCCGCAAGTCGGAACGCATCTTTCGTCCTGTTTATACCCTGCCCCGGCGCGGCCGGCCCCACGGTCGAATCCGCGCCTACGCGCCGCGGGGCGCGGCCTGCGCGTCTTTTATGATGCCGCTCACGTTATGTTATCTGGAACATTGTCCTTTTTTACAGCGCTACTATGCTTTCTGATTTCTGAGGGCGCCAATGCCTTTTTATCTACCGGCGGATCCGGCCTATGTCGAAAAAAAAGCTTTTTTTCTCTTCCACCGCTGAAATGACCTGTCTGTTTCGGGCCAAATCTTTCGGCGAAACACGTCAACACTTTAAAGGCGACGATTTTATTGCGGTAATGATCTGTTATGCATTGAACTCATTTTTATCGCTGATGCATAAATCTTTTTTACTTAACGACGAGATGTTTAATGCCTCGGTACCGCCCGGCACTTATGAATATATTTTAGGCCGGACAAACTTCCTGGATAACATTTTCATGACCCTGCCCGCGGACTGTAAACAGGTCTTTATTCTTGGCGCCGGTTTTGATTCCAGGTGCTGCCGCTTCCAGCAACAACTCAGGCACTGTCAGGTGTATGAAGTCGATCATCCTGATATGCAGCAACAGAAACGCGCTATTTTCAAAAAAATAGATATTGATTTTCCGGCCAACGTTCATTTTATCGCCATTGATTTTTCCCGGCAACGCATAAACGAAATATTGACACAGCGTGCAATTCCACGCGGCGAAAAATGTTTTTTTGTGCTGGAAGGGCTGACCTATTATCTGGAAGCGGAACAGGTCGAGGCTATTTTTACCGCCATTAGCCGGCACGGCGGTCCGGGGAGCCAGGTATTTTTTGATTATGTGGATACCGCAGCGATTGCCGGAGAAAATAGCCAATATGGTTTGCAAGAATGCGTGGCGGCAGTCAGGAAACTCGGTGAAGCCTGGACGTTCGGTATAGAGGCTGATAAAGCCGCCCAATTCCTGGCGCCGTTTCATTTTGACATCATCGAACAATTGACGTCGCGTGAAATGGAGGAACAATATTTTACCGATGAACACCATAACCGGCTGGCAAAGACCATGAGTTCGCTGACGCTGGTACGCGCCCAACGGGTGTGAACGCGTCTATCGCCCCGGCTCCTCCTCCCTCACCCGGCGGGGTGGTCAAAGACGCCGTCGGTTAAAAACGCCAGCGCAGCCAGGCAAAAACGACATTGCCGTTATTGCGCGAACCAGGAATATAGGTGCCCTGGAAGGTAATAGTGTGATAGCTGACCGACGCCAGCGGCAATAGGGCCGGGATGGGATAATAACGCCAATTATGCCGGGCCGTGACCCCAAGCGTGAAGCCCGCTCCCAGCCTGAAATCGTTATCGGCAAGTGGCCGCCATTGCGATTCCCAGGCATAACCGGCGAAAGGTTCCCAGCGGTTAAAGGAGTCCTTAAAAGCCATGGCATAGAGTGCGTGCCAATTATCCCGTTCGTCCAGTCGTGAAATGCCGTATCCCAAACCCCAGGGACGCTCATTATAACGCCGGATATGCTCGTCATCATAAAAATAGCGATTATGCCAGGTTATGACCGGCACATAAATATCCTGGTCGGGTGAGGCGTTCCATGTTTTAGCGATATTGGCGGTAAAATTCCGCCATAAACCCTTATTCTTATCCAGCGTAGGATCATGACAGACATTTACTGCCAGCGCCTCAGGCATTATACCCAAAGCCAGCAGGGGAATCGCCGCCCATTTAAATAACCACATCAGGTTACTGCTCCCTGAAAGCAATACACCACAGCATCATTTATCATCATTACCGCACACTATTACACGTAGGACTTATACCGGTTGCCGGGAGGATCCGGTGTTATACATTTCGGAATCGCAGGTTATGCCACACTTTGTGTAAATCAAATATAAACAAAAATAAAAAATGCGGATGGCCATGCGGACGTTATTACCCGGCGTGGACTGCCGGTAGGGATGAACCCGATAACAGCCTGCGCCTCTTGCGCAATGCCATTGCGGTAACATCTGAATGTTCGGCACGCGGCATGGTTTTGCCGGGGCGGTGATGCTGCTATTATTTAGCCAGCTCGCCTTTTGCCGCTAACCCGGGGTTGCCGGGGCCGACACTACGCCGCAAGCCCGGGCGCAATCCCGGCATGCACATTCACACCTGAAGGAAACCAAGATGACCACCGTTAATGAAAGATTGGCATGGCGCTATGCCACCAAGAAGTACGATGCGACGAAAAGCGTGCCCGCCGAAAAGCTTGAACGTATCATTGAAGCTGTGCGGCTGGCGCCTACCTCAAGCGGGCTGCAACCCTTTGAGCTGTTCGTGGTCAGCAACGCGGATATCCGCGCAAAGATTCGCACCGTGGCTTGGGATCAGGCGCAGATTACCGACTGTTCGCACCTGCTGGTTTTCGCCGCCTGGGACGACATCACGCCCGATCGCGTTAATATGATGTTCGACCTTACCAACGACGTGCGGGGTTTTAAAAACGAAGGTTGGGAAAATTATCGCCAGATGTTGCTGGGTATCGTCGCCGGTCGGGGCACGGAGGCTAACTATCAGGCGGCCGCGCGGCAAGCTTATATCGGCCTGGGCGCGGCCTTGATTGCCGCGGCGTTCGAAGAGGTCGACGCCACGCCGATGGAAGGATTCGATCCGGCGGCGGTCGATGACATCCTCGGTTTGCCGGCGAAGAACCTGCGTAGCGTGGTTATGCTGCCCCTCGGTTACCGGGCGGCCGAAGGTGACTGGCTGGTGAACCTGAAAAAAGTCCGGCGCAGCCGCGATAGCTTCGTCACTGAAATAAAATGAACCGGACATTATTGGTTTCAGCGGCGAGGTGATCGCCACTGCTGCTCATGGCCGGCGGCGATAAGCGACGGTCAGGCAGAATCCTGGCATTAGTCAGGCACGGCCGCCCTTAGAGCCTATGGGCGGCGGTATAGGCGGCGATGGCATTTTGCACCGGCTGTGCGCGGCGGCTGTTTACCGGACTGACCACGGCGTAGCTGTATTTATTGTCGCTCCAGTACTGCGCCAGCAGGTTGCCGGCCTCGCGTTTGCCGCTCTTCAGGCCGTTGCTCCCCGATGGCCGGATATAATAGGTCACCCGCACCCCCTGGCTATCCTGATAAACGATTAACGCCGACGGACCGGTATCCGTCGCCATCAGGCGCCCCCCGACCAGAGTGAAGCCATATTCCTCCAGGTTGGGCGGCATGGCGCCATTGATAAAATAGCGGCTGACCCAATTGTCCATGTCACCGCGGTTATCGGCCACCACGTCCAGCACCGGCAGTTTATCCTGGCTGAACAGCTGGTAGGCATGTACCGCGTCCTCCATCGGCAAGGCATGGCGCTGCATCTCCAGGTCCCGGAACTGCCAGCCGGCAATACCGCCCACGCCCAGGGAAAAAAGCAGCGTAAAGGCCAGCGCCAAGCGCGTCTGTCGCCGGGACTGGATGCGGCGGCGGATTGCCTGCGCCTGCACAAGACGGGTCTGGAGGTCCGGCGCCTGCGTCAGGGATTCGTCATGGGTCAAGGCGACCCGCAGCCGCTGGGTTTCAGTTTGCCAGCCGGCGACCCTTTTCGCCGCCTCGGGATGCCGGGAGAGGTAGTGCTGGACCCACCGGCGCTGCGGCTCATCGAGCTGGTTGTCCACATAGGCGTGTAAATCGTTTTCAGTGGGCGTCCGGGTCATCATTTTAATCTCCTTAACGACGGATTAACGGGCGCGGCGGTGCCTTCCGCCAAATCGTGCAATTGCCTGCGCGCGCGCGACAGCCGCGACATCACGGTACCCAGGGGGATGTCCAGGGCCTCGGCCACTTCCTTATAACGCAAACCCTCGACGGCGACGAGCAGCAGGATGGCCCGCTGATCGGAGGGAAGCGAGGCGAACCCCGCCAGCACGCCATCCGTCAGCGCCAGATCCTCCGGCGAGGCGGCGTATTCCTCCTCGCTCTTGAACAGCGATAACAGCCGTAAATAGCGTTTTTTGCGGCGCTCCCCGTCGATAAACTGCCGGTACAGAATGGAGAACAACCATACCCGCAGGTTGTCCTCATGTTGCAGGGCCGCGTAGGCGGTTAACGCTTTTTCCAGGCCGGACTGGACCAAATCGTCAGCCCCGGCGGGATTACGCGTCAGCCACAGGGCAAAGCGCCGCAGCTGCGGCAGCACTTCCCTTATCTGGCGATCGGTAAGCCCGGACATGGTCATCAGCTTCCTTTTATGACATGGCGCGTTACAACGCCTGGATTTGCACCGGCGCGCCATAGTTTTCGGCGGTCCCTTTCACCACCACCAGATAGCGGCGTTCAGCCTTGCGGTCCTGGCGGACGACCTGGCGAATCGGTCCGATGGCGTTAACAATCGCCGCGCCCGCGGGATTGGTCATAAACGCGCTTAACGGCTGTACCCCGCCGCTGCCGTCGGGGCGCGTGGCCAATGCCAGCAGATAAGCCTGTTTAGGCTCCAAACCGGTCACCGCCGCCTGCAACACCTGCGTCAGGCCCTGGTCAAACAGCGATACCGTGGTCGGGGCCGGCCCCCCCGCCGCGCCGACGCGCCGCAACGCCAGGTGCGTGGCCTTCCCGGCCACGCCCAGGGTTTGTAAACCGGCCTTGCCGTCCCCCTCCGGCACCGCGTTGGGCACATAAGCCAATGCCTGCGGCGCCTGGCCGATGGGAATGGTGGCGGTGACTTTATTGCTTAACGTATCGATAACCGCCAGCGCATCGTCATTTTCCAGGCCGACATAAACCCGGCTGCCGTCGGCGGACGGCCAGACGCCATGGGGTAAATTGCCTACGGCGATGGTGGCCGCCTGGGTGAAATCATCGGTGCGGAACACTTTTACCTGGTTAAGTCCGCCAACGCTAATATACGCGAAGGTGCCTTTGGCATTATGCGCGATATTGACATGATTGGTAATAGGTCCGGTATCCAGCGTTTTCAGCAGCTGAAAAGGCGGCTGCGCGGCAAACACCTGGGTTTTCCCCGAGTCCTTAAGGGTAAACCATACCTGTTTGCCGTCGGGCGTGGCCGCAATATTCGGGCAGAACGGGCTGGCCTGTTTCACCCGCCCGACAATGGCGTGATCGGCTACGGAAACCACCACTGTTTCAGGATTAAAGGATGAACAGATATAGCCGTATTTGCCGTCCGGCGAAAAAATCTGCATGCCCGGCCCGGCCGGCACCTTGATACGCAGCTTTTCCTCATAACTGGCGGCATCCAGTACGGCAATATAATCTTCGCCGCGCACCGTAACCCACACCTCCCGGCCGTCGGGGGTAAAAAACGCCTCATGGGGCGCCCGCCCCAGATAGGTGGTGTGTTTCACCTGGTTGGTGGCGGTAGCGATAAAGGTCACGGAATTGGTGCCGATGGCGACCACCGCCAGGGTTTTACCGTCCGGAGAGAAGCCCAGCCCGTGCACCAGCACCTGGCCGCGATACAGCGGGCTGAGGTTGCCCGGCTGCGGATCGCCCAGGCGAATGACCCCCAGCAGGGTATTGTCCGCCGGGTCGGTGACCGAAAGGGTATTGGAAAACTGTTCGGCGGCGTAGACCCGGTCGTGATGGCTGACGGGGATATCGGCGCTTGCGGCGGCGCGCGGCGCCTGCCCGGCCCAGCCGGACAGCGGTGCGGTAAGCAGGGTCAGCGATAGGGCCATAAAGGATGATTTCATGATGGTTGTCCTTTCAGTGGGAACTATAACGTTAATGTCCGGCGCGCGCGCTGCCTGCCGGGATGAGATCGGGCGCCGGCGCGCTTGCCGGCAACGGGTCCCCCAGCGCCTGGCGCATGGCGGTGATTTCCTCCTGTTGGGTTATGATAATTTCCTGCGCCATGCGGCGCAGCCGCTCGTTACGGCCATAACGCAGCTCCGCCTGCGCCATGGCGATAGCGCCCTGGTGATGGGGCGTCATCATGGCGACAAAATCGCGATCGACATCGCCGCTGGGCGTCAGCGTCATGGCGGTCATCATTTGCGTCATCGCGGCATCATTCTCGCGCAGGAAAGGCGCTTCAGTGGCCGCCCCAGCCGTATCGGCGTCCGCCGCCGCGGCATGACTATCACCATGGGCATGGGCGGCGGTCATTAGCAGGGCCGCAAGTATGCCGGCGGCGGACCACCGGCAGCGTGGGGTGAAAGGCATCTTATCTCCGTCAAAGCGGTGCATAGGTACGGATAAGACGCGCGCGGATACGGATTATTCCCGGATGCGATTTTTTTTTTGCCGCCCGGCGGAATGACGGCGGCTACGCGCAAGCTTGCCCGCGGGCCGGCCATTAACCCCATTTTGCTTATTACATAAGCAAAATGGTTGTTCAATCACACTCGTTTCCTCCTGTTAAGGCCACAATGATGACAGGTAAAAGGGAGGTGACTTATGCAAACCAACGACATTACTTTTCTCGCAGCGCTCGCCGTGATTATTATTGGTTTTGTTTCGTTTATGTATGCATGATCGGAGAGGATGACTGGACGATAGAGACAGAGAAGCGCACCGACAACCTTTGCTGTACTCCCTCTTGCGAGGAGGTAAGTGGCCGATGCGCTTTTCTGAGGAAAAAAGCCCCGTCACCGGGGCCGTCAAAAAATGACGTTATCCTTTCCGGCGCTTATCTCCGGCGCTCATGACCCGGGGCCAAGGCGTTAGCTCTGTAAAGGATGATGTGTATATTAAGATTATTCTTAAGACCCTGCAGTGATAAACATCACAGTTCCATAGCATTGCTGGTTATTATGGTTTTTTCCTCAGCCCAGCGCCGACAGCACGGTCATGACACTGACCGACAGCACGGTCAGCATGGTCAGCGCCATCATCCAGCGGCCTTGCCAGGCCGAACGCGTCAGACGGCCATATCCCCACAGCCACATCATGCCCGCCAGGATTAACAATAGCGTTCCGCCGGCCAGCAATAGCCGGTTGCCGCCCGTCGCCGCCGCGCGCAGCAGCAGCAAGGCGTTAACGGCGGCGACGAAAGCGGTGCGCGACCAGGCCAGGCAGGTACGCTCAGGCTGCAGGCCGGGGTCCGGCGGCGGTGCGCTGCCGGCGCCGGGCAAGAGAGGTCCGCTCATGGCATCAGGATTAGCACGGTCAACGCCAGGGCCACGGCCGCCACAAACAGCGCCATCATCAGCAGCAGAGGGGTCTGCGGCAGGGAAGCGCCGGTGCGCATGGCCAGCTCGCTGGCCGCCCAGCGGCGATACGCCATGATGCCAAGGCTTGCCGCCATGACGGACAGCAGCACCGCCAGGGCCGCGCGCACCTCATGCGTTCCCAGGCCCAGCGCGAACTGATCGATGCCCACCGCGCCCGCCAGAAAAGCCAGCGCCGTGCGAATCCATGCCAGGAAGGTGCGCTCGTTGGCCAGCGAAAAACGGTAGTCTGGCGGTTTACCCTGCTGCCACCAGCGGCCGCCGCCCTGGGAAGGGAGGGTTTGCGAAGGCGCTTGCTTATCGGTTTGATTGTCCATAACGGCCTGTTAACGGCGCGCGGCGCCGACGGTAAAAAAGTGGTGGAATCGCCCGGGAACAAGATAGCCCAAACCGGCCGGAACCTGAAGCGACACTTTATCCGCGCATGGGGTTTTCCCCGGCATTTTGCCGGTCAATAAGACATTCACCGCCGCCGTCCTTGCGCAAACGGCGTCATTAGGCCGTTATTTAAGTCATGTGTTCCATTATCATCATTTTCATCTTTCCCTTTTTCCGCGGGATTTCCACAGTGTTCCCCCATGACAGGAGTACCATCGGTAATGAATAATGCTTATTTAAACACACGCTATACCCGTTACGATCATTCGCCGGCGTTTTATCAGGGGAATATCGACCGCTCGTCAATCAACGCACGCTACAACTTCGCCCCCCCCTCCATTCCTTATGGTCCTTATGGACGCACGTCCATCAACTCCACCACGTTTCCCCTTCCTGAAACGGTGAGCAACACGCCGCTGGCCCTCTCTTCCCCCACGCCCGTGAAGAACGGCATCGCCGGGGCCACGCAGACCGGCACCGGCGTGAGCGCGGGCAAAGCGTCCGCCGCCCGGATCGTGCCGGCCGGCAATCCGACGAAAACCTATCCGCGCTATAAAGCGCCGGTCAATACCAGAAATGCGTCCATGTCCGGCCCGGCGTCATTCACTGAGTATGGCCGCGGCCCCGTACGCGGGGCGGTTGCTCCCCTCTCCCCGCATGACGAACCGCCGCCGCCCTACGCAAAAAAACCGCCGCGGGATAATGCCCTGTCAGGCTGCCTGCCCTGGAGACGAAGTGATAAAAAATAGCAACGTCCCGGCCGGACTGCGGCGCGGGACGTCATCTTTCGCTACAGGGACGTAGGTCCGTCCCGGCATAGTGATTGTCGTTATACCGCTAGACCACAGGCGTTGGCTGCAGCGCCGTTTTATCGGGACGCCCTTTTACCACGGTCCAGACGATAATCATCGCCGTAATTTCGAATATCGACAGCATCAGGAACAGCGGCGAGAAGCCGATAATGCCCACCAGCGCGCCGACCACCAGGGTAAACAAGGTCGAACCGCCCCAGCCTATCATGCCGGTCAGGCCGTTGGCGGTGGCGACTTCATTGCGGCCGAAGAGATCCGAGGACAGCGTAATCAGCGCGCCGGAAAGCGTCTGATGGGCAAAACCGCCGAAGCACAGCATGGCGATGGCGAAATACGGGCTGTGATATAAACCGATAAGCCCGGGGCCAATCATGCACAGCGCGCCGACGGTCACCACCAGCTTGCGCGACACGATAAGCGTAACGCCGAAATGTTTCTGGAAAAAGCCCGGCATATAGCCGCCGAGAATACAGCCCACATCGGCAAACAGCAGCGGCATCCAGGCAAACATGGCGATATGCTTTAAATCAAAGCCATAGACTTTCCATAAAAATAACGGTACCCAGGCATTAATCGTGCCCCAGGCCGGCTCGGCTAAAAAGCGCGGAATAGCGATACCCCAGAATTGGCTATCCTTGAGTAATTGGCTTACCGGTACTTTTTGTGTATTGCTGCTGTGATGGCGGGATTCCTGTCCAGCATAAATATATTCCCGTTCTTCAGAGGAGATATTTTTATGTTTATCCGGGGTATTATATAATTTGTACCAACCCACCGCCCAGATTAAACTCACCCCGCCGGTTAACAAAAACGCGAAGTTCCAGCTGTGCACCATAATCGCCCAGGCCACCAGCGGCGGCGCCAGTACGCCGCCGACGGCGGCGCCGGCGTTGAACCAGCCCACGGCGACAGGACGTTCCCTGGCCGGAAACCATTCGGACGAGGCTTTAAGGCCCGCCGGGATCACCGCGGCTTCCGCCATGCCCAGCGCGCCGCGCAGGATACCCAGCGCCACCCAGCTGCCGGCGAAGGCGTGGGCCATATTCAGCACCGCCCAGGCAATGGCGAACAGCAGATAGCCCAACTTGGTGCCCAGCAGGTCCAGGATGTAGCCCGCCACGGGTTGCGTCAGGGTGTAGCAACCTTTGAATATGGCGTCGATATAGGAATATTGCTGCACGGTAAAATGCATCTCTTGCATGATGGTCGGCGCCGCCACTGCCAGCGAATTGCGCGCCAGATAGTTAAGCACGGTGGCCAGCATCACCATTCCGATCATATACCAACGTAAGTTTTTTATTATCCTCATCTTTTACCATCCCAGAGAAATGAAGTGAATATTGAGAGCGCAACTTTGATGATCACAAAAAGAAACAAAAATTCATTTAAATTGAAATACCGTTTCTATTTGACGCGGAGTATATTATCGCCTTTTAGCATTTGGCGTGATTAACCTCACAGAAACTTGAGATTAGGTTTTTTTTCAGCACTTTTTTTTAGTTTTAAAAAAATATTTTACCGGGATATGGATAAATTTTATTGGCGGACCGCCGGCGGGAAAACAAGGCTCAATAATGAAACGGCCGATAAATGATAGCTGCATTACATTATTCCGCCATGATTTAGCGGATGTTGCTTTATTGATTAACAGCACCATTACAAACCCGTCATTATCCGGTAATGATATGGACTGAACGGTTATTTATGGCGCCGGCAGAGCATGCTGGGGGACCGTTTCCCCCCGGTCAGCATCATCCGTCGGTTGCAACCCGGGCCGGGGTATTACACTATGCTAACCAGCTGCTTTGCCGCCTGTATGTAACGAGGCTCTTATCCTGAACAATCTGGAGAATAATGATGACGCAACACGAAAAACCAGTATGGTTTATTACCGGCTGCTCCACGGGTTTCGGCCGGGAACTGGCCGGCCATACCCTGTCTTTGGGTTATCCGACGGTCGTTACCGCCCGTAATCCGGACCAGGTCAACGATCTGATCGCCGGCCATGAGGATCATGCGCTGGTCTTAACCCTGGACGTCACGCGCCCGGAACAGGTGGACGCCGCCGTGAGCGCCGCGCTGGAAAAGTTCGGCCGTATCGATGTGCTGGTGAACAACGCCGGCATCGGTTATTTCGGTTCGTTCGAAGAGAGTGATATGGACGATGTGCGCCGCATGTTCGATATCAACGTCTGGGGCCTGACCGCCATGACCCGGGCCGTGCTGCCGGCCATGCGCAATCAGCGCAGCGGCACCGTGGTCAATATCTCCTCCATCGGCGGCATTACCACCTTCCCCTCGCTGAGTTTTTACCACGCCACGAAATTCGCGGTGGAAGCCTTGTCCGAGTCGCTGGCGCAGGAAGTGGAACCCTTGGGCATTAAGGTGCTGATCGTCGAGCCGGGGCCGTTTCGCACCGACTGGGCCGGCCGTTCGGCCAATGAGGCGCCGCAGACCATCGCCGACTATGCCGAAACCGCGCATGCGCGCGCCCGCGTCAGTCGCGATAACAGCGGCAAGCAGCCGGGCGATCCGGTGCGCGCCGTCAAGGCCATTGTCAAGGCGGTGGAAGCCAAGCAGCCGCCGTTGCGTTTACTGCTGGGCAACCCCGCGCTCGAAAACGCCCATAAAAAAATCAAACTCCTGCAGCGGGATTTTGATGGCTGGGCAGACGTCACCCGCGGCGCGGATTTCCCTAAAGACGAGTAACGCCCGGCTCAGCATGCAGAATAAAGGGGGCGGCGGCGGCCCCCTTCCTGCCATCAGACCCGATGGCTATGTAATATAACCGAACAGTATTTACTGCAATTTAACATTAACCGCTAAGATAATTTTTTATCCGATATTCATTATCTCACAAAAGGGTCATACCCTATGTCTGGCAATATTGCTGAAAAATTGATTAGCTGTCGACGCGAACTGCACGCCTATCCCGAATTGTCCAACCAGGAATTCGCCACAACGGAAAGGATCACCCGTTGGCTGACGGAGGCCGGCATCCGGATTTTACCGTTAGCGCTGAAGACCGGCGTGGTGGCCGAAATCGGCAAACAACCCTTTCCCCTGATCGCCCTGCGCGCGGACATCGACGCGCTGCCTATCGATGAAGTTTCCGGCGTGCCGTTCAGTTCGCGCCACGAAGGCGTTATGCACGCCTGCGGCCATGACGTCCATACTTCGGTGATGCTGGGGGCGGCGTTGTTATTAAAAGCGCGCGAAGCCACCCTGCCGGGCACGGTGCGGATATTGTTCCAGCCCGCGGAAGAAAATTTCAACGGCGCCTGCCATTTGATTGACGCCGGCGCGCTGGAGAACGTGTCGGCGGTATTCGGCATGCATAACGCGCCCGAGCTGCCGGTGGGCACCTTTGCCACCCGGCGCGGCGCGTTTTATGCCCATATCGACCGTTTCCAGATTACGGTGACCGGCAAGGGCGCCCATGCGGCCAAACCCGAGCAGGGTATTGATACCATCGTGACCGCCAGCCAGATTGTGAACGCGCTGCAAACCCTGCCGAGCCGGAATTTCAGCTCGCTGGAATCGCTGGTGGTGAGCGTGACGCGTATTCAGGGCGGCAATACCTGGAACGTGCTGCCGCAAACGGTGGAGCTGGAAGGCACCGTGCGTACGCATAATGTGAAGGTGCGTGAGAAAGTGCCGGATATTCTGACCCGGGTGATTGACGGGGTGGCCAGCGCCATGGGCGCGGAGGCGTCGCTGTCGTGGTATCCGGGGCCGCCGGCGGTGGTGAATACGCCTTTCTGGGCGGATTTCAGCCAGAGGGTGGCCGCCGACGCCGGTTATCAGGTCCAGGAAGCGGAGCTGCAAATGGGCGGCGAGGATTTTTCCCTTTATCTGCAGCAGGTACCGGGGACCTTTGTCAGCATCGGTTCGGCCAGCGAATTCGGTCTGCACCATCCGCGGTTTAATCCCGACGAGCAGGTGATTTATCCGGCGGCGGCCTATTTCGCGCGTTTGGCCGATGAGGCGCTGTCCGCGCTGCTAGTGACGCAAACCAGCGCGCAAGCGGCTTCGGTGGATTAACGCCGGGCTGGCGGCATGTTCCCTCTTTAACACGTCTGCTTTGAACCCGGCGAGGGAGGGCATGCCATGAGGCCCCGGCCGGGTGGGAAAGCCGCGACTGATTTAACCTTATAGATAGACGTGCATTCCCTATAACTTGTCGTGGGTAGATGCGGCGATCGCAGTTCTGGCGCGCTTATGCGGCCGTGGATGGGTTAGGTCGCGGCGGTGAGGTTTATGTTGCCGCGGTGGTGAGGTTTATGTTGCCGCGGTGGTAAGGTTTATGTTGCCGCGGCGGTGAGGTTTATGTTGCCGCGGCGGTGAGGTTTATGTTGCCGCGGCGGTGAGGTATATGTTGCCGCGGCGGTGAGGTTTATGTTGCCGCGGCGGTGAGGTTTATGTTGCCGCGGCGGTGAGGTTTATGTTACCTCGGCGGGGGTTTCGCTTGCCGTGCGTTCGGCGGTTATATGGAATGCCGGGCGCCGGCAAGCGACAAAGAGGCCGTACCGCGACGGCCTCCTTGACCTCCGCGCGCCCGGCAGGTCGCGCGTCGCTGCGCGATGCCTTCCGTCGCCCATGCCCCCGTGATGCACCGGCCCGGTATGCGCTCCCGGCGCAACCGGGCCTTTCGCCGCTCCCGGCGGCTCATGCCGGGGGCACTGGCGCCGTCAGCGCGCTTTATGCCGGTCCACATGTCGCTTTCGCACTGCATATTATGAAGCAACAGCGGCGCTGTTGCTTGGGACAGGGTCTGGCATCGGCATATGAGTGACCGTTAGGGAATACAACGGGTATGGAGTGCGGCTGGCACAGCAAAAAGCAAGTCATACAGGCATACAGGTATGCAGTCACGCAGTAAGACATACATCATTTAGCGTTAAGTTTTAACAGTAAGCATGACGCTTTTAGCTTTTAGCTTTTAGCTTTTAGCTTTTAGCTTTTAGCTTTTAGCTTTTAGCTTTTAGCTTTTAGCTTTTAGCTTTTAGCTTTTGGCTTTTAGCTTTTGGCTTTTGGCTTTTGGCTTTTAGCTTTTGGCTTTTAGCCATCAGACTGCAGACGTTAGCCCAAAATGGATGCTGATATTTTTCCCGGTAAGTACATGCCGCAAGAAACCCAAAAACGCTATTTTACTCACAGGCGATGGTGTTGACCTGGTGCCGGCATAGAGTGCGCCGGCGGCGCGCATCACGGCTGGATGAGCCGCCGGGAGCGGCGAAAGCCCGGATTGCGCCGGGAGCGCATATCGGGCGGTCCAAAAGCCGGGATGGGTGATGTCGGGCACCGCGCAGCGGCGCACGATCTGCCGGACGCGCGGAGGTCAAGGAGGCCGTCGCGGTACGGCCTCTTTGTCGCTTGCCGGCGCCCGGCATTCCATATAACCGCCGAACGCACGGCAAGCGAAACCCTCACCGCGGCAACATAAACCTCGCCACACGCCCCTTCGCCGCAGCAGCATAAACCTCGCCACACGCCACAAACGAAGCCTTCGCCGCAGTAGCATAAACACGCAAGCGCAACTCGCAAGCGCCCCCCCGGCCAAGGCTGGCCGCTGCAGATTTACATTCAGAAAAAAGGTTTATCTCTCTATGTCATTGCGTGCTACACACAGCAGCCAGGTGACAAGATCACCAGATCATTACCGGCCGAAACACTGAACTTGCGCGACGGTGACTCGGGCGGGCGGGAAAACCATGCCCCATTCGCCCCATAGGCACGCACTTCCCTCAACACCTTTGCGCGACGTTGACGGGCCGGGCGGTGCGCCCGGGGTTAGATTTGATAATCCAGCGCGGTCTCGAGAGCGTGAGGCGAAAGCACCTGTTCCTCGATTTCGGTCAGGGACAGCTGGGGGTTGCAAAGCTGGATAAAGCGCCAGGCATATTTGCGCTGCAGTTGGCCGCGTTTTACCCCCAACCATACGGTGCTGGCTTCGAACAGATGCTCGGCGTTGAGGCTGACCAGTCCGGTATCGCGCTCGCGATTGTAGGACATGTCCGCCAGCAGGCCGACGCCGAGTCCCAGCTCGACATAAGTTTTGATAACATCGGAATCCTGGGCGCTGAGCACCACCTCCGGCTTCAGCCCCGCGGCCTGAAAAGCCACGTCCAGCCTGGAGCGGCCGGTGATGCCGCGCCGGTAGGTAACCAGCGGATATTCGCTGAGGGTTTCCAGCGTTATGTCACCCGCCTGCGTAAGCGGGTGGCCTTCCGGTACCAGTACCGTATGGTGCCAGCTGTAATAAGGAAACGCCGCCAGTTGATCTTCGCCCATCAGCTTTTCACTGGCGATGCCCACGTCCGCTTCGCCGGATTGCAGCATGGAAACAATCTCCTCCGGGCTGCCCTGGTTCAGCACCAGGCGCACGCGCGGATACAGCGCGCGAAACTCCTTGATCACCGCCGGCAGGCTGTAGCGCGCCTGGGTATGGGTGGTAACAATGGAAAGTTCGCCTGAATCATTATTGGCAAAAACATCGGCGATGCGCCGAATATTATTGGCGTCGCTTAATATACGTTCCGCCACTACCAGCAGGGCTTTACCCGGTTCCGTCATGCCGATTAAACGTTTACCGCGGCGGATAAAAATTTCCACGCCCAGCTCTTCTTCCAGTTCACGAATATGGCGGCTGACGCCGGACTGGGAGGTAAATAACATACTGGCCACGTCAGTCAGGTTATAATTGCACCGGGCGGATTCCCGAATAATACGTAGTTGCTGAAAGTTCACGCGACGCCCCTCCTTTATCTTTAATATGGCTATATTCATACCGAGTAATAGCTAAAGGGACAAATAAGAAAAAACGGTAACTTATAGTTTTTTATACTAAGGAAAAACGCGGTAACACTTTAACGCGGGAAAATAATAAAAAGACAGGCTTAACAGTAGGTTAAATTTTATCTTTTTTGGCCGGACGCTGTCGCCCGGCTACGGCTTCGCGCGTGCGGCGGCTAAAGCAAAAATTTTTCTAAGCTTTTGCCTTTAGCCGCTAAGTCAATCAGGCGCCGTCGCGGTACGCCAGCCAATGCCGGACGGCGGCCCGGGCCAGCGCCCGGGTCGGGTCAACGCTTACCGACCGCCAGGGTGAGTCGATGGCCGCAAAGGCCGGCGGCACCTCGGTGCAGGCCAGGATCAAGCGTGCGGCGCCACGCGCCGCCAGCGCCTGCGCAAGACGAGACAACAGCTCGCCGCCGCCGCGCAGATCGCCGCGTTTTACCGCATAGCAGCCGGGCACAAACCATTCCCGCATCTCCTGCGGCAGCGGCGTCAGCGTTTCGCCGCCCAGCGCGGCGATGCGCTGCTGGAACCAGCCGGCGTCCAGCGTGCCCTGCGTGGCGATGAGCCCTATCCGTTCGCCCCGCTCCGGACGCAGGCTGTCCAGCGTGGCGTCGGCAATATGCAGCAGCGGCGCACGGCTGGCCGCCGCCAGCTCGCCATACCAGTGGTGGGCGGTATTGCAGGCGATAAGGATATGGCTGGCGCCGGCGCCGTTGAGCCGGCGCACGCCGTGCAGTAGCTGCGGCAGCGGCGACGGACCGGTGCCGGCCAGCGCCTGCTGCCGGTCGGCGACTTGCGGTACGTTCCAGGCCACCACCGGCGCATGCTGCTGATCGCTGTGCGCGGGGGTTTCCTCGATGATTTTCTGCATCAGGTCGACGGTGGCCAGCGGCCCCATCCCCCCCAGGATCCCCAGCAGGAAACGGCTCATTGCTGCGACTGCTCCAGCAATTGGCGATAGCCGAACAGTCCCGCCGAGCCGCCGGTATGGATAAAGACCACATTCTCACCCGGCTTGAACTGCCCCTGGCGAATCAGGTCGATCAACCCCGCCATACCCTTGCCGGTATAGACCGGGTCGAGCAAGATGCCCTCGAGCTGCGCCAGCAGGCGCAGGGCTTCCAGGGTACCGTCGGTGGGCAGGCCGTACCCTTCCCCCACATAATCGCTGTTGACCTTGATGCGATCGCGGGGCAGTTCGCCGCGCGCGCCAAGCAATTGCCAGGTGCGGGAGGCCAGCGCATAGACATTTTCTTCCTGTTTGGCCTTGGGGGCGCGCACGCTGATGCCCAGCACCGGAATGCCGCTGTTGCTGGCTTCCAGCCCGCTGACCAGGCCCGCCTGGGTGCCGGTGCTGCCGGTGGCGTGGACGATATGATCAATGCGCAGCCGCTGTTGGCTTGACTGGTAAAGCAGTTCCTCGGCGCAGGCCGCATAGCCCAGCGCGCCGATGGGATTGGAGCCGCCGCCCGGGATGACGTACGGCCGGTGGCCCTGGGCGCGCAGGGTGTCGGCCAGCCGTTCCATGGCCGCCTGCATATCGCTGCCGGCCGGCAGATGTTCTACGATGGCGCCGCCAAGCAGGTTATCCAGCAGGATATTGCCGGAGCGTTGGTAATCTTCGCCGAACCGGTCCACCCGCGTTTCCAGCAGAACCTGCGTTTTCAGGCCAAGTTTGGCGGCGCCGGCAATGGTCTGGCGGACATGATTGGATTGGGTCGCCCCCTGGGTTATCACCACGTCGGCCTCCTGGCGTACCGCGTCGGCCAGCAGGAATTCCAGTTTGCGCGTTTTGTTGCCGCCGCTCGCCAGGCCAGTGTTATCGTCGCGTTTGATATACAGGGTCGGACCGCCGAGGTAGCGGCTTAAATTGGGCAAGGCTTCCAACGGGGTGGGAAACTGCCCCAGGGTCAGACGGGGAAAACGGGCCAGATGCATAATATTTTTCCTGGATTGAGAGCGAGAATGAACAATCAGAGTGTCGCGGCGCTGGGGGTTGCCAGCGCCGCCAGTTGCCGCCAGCTGGTCTCATCGATAAATAGGCCCTGGCTGAGGCGTTGTTGATATTTTTCCTGCTCGGCGTCGCCGGGCAATAATAAGGCGTTGTCGTCGCGGGAGCTGCGCACCCAATCGAGCAAGCCGGCGATTTCCCGGCGATAGCTGTCGGCGCCGCCCAGTTTTTCCGGGTCGATAACGATCGACAGCATGCTGTTGAGGATGCGCTGCTTATCCCGGTTGTCATGGCGCTCGGTCATGCCGCCGGTCAGCGCCGCGCCGAGGAGCGAGCAAACCACCGACAGGCCCGACCCTTTATGCTGGCCGAACGGCAGCAGCGCGCCGAAAGGCTCGGTCATCAGCCAGCGCGGGTCGACGGCGGGCTGCCCTTTATCATCGACGATGCATCCCGGCGCCAACGGCTGGCCGGCATTCCAGGCCAGCCGCGCCTTATTGCCGGCGATAATGCTGGTGGCGAAATCTAGGATCAGCGGATGCCCCCCCGCCACCGGAATGCCGACGCAAAACGGGTTGGTGCCCAAGCGCGGCTGCACCCCCTGCCAGGGCATCACCGGCGAACGGCTGTTGACATTGGCAAAGTGGATGGAGACCAGCCCGGCCTGCGCCGCCTGTTCCGCCCAGGCGCCGATGCGTCCCAGATGGTGGGCGTCGGCCAGGCCGATAACCGCGACACCGTATTCCCCGGCGCGCCGTATGCCGGCATCCATGGCCTGGCGCCCCACCACCTGGCCGAACCCCTGGCCGCCGTTGAAAGACAGCACGGCGCCCGCGTCAAGGGTGACGGTGGCGCGGGCATCGGGATGCAGTCCGCCTTCGGCGATGGCGGCGATATAGCGCGGCAACATGGTCACGCCGTGGGAGTCATGCCCTTTCAGGCAGGCGTCCACCAGATTATCCGCCACCATGGCGGCCACGTCAGGCGCGACCTTGATATCCGTCAGCCGGGCGGCGACATAGTCGCGCAAAAAGGAATGCTGGAAAAGCGGCACGTTATATTCTCCTGGCGTTGCACGGCGCCCTGTTTATTGCCATGAACATCATGCTTAATCGTTGCCGCCACTATATCGCCGAAGAACTTTCCACCCAAAGACAACAATTAACTATCGATAGACGTAAAATGACTTTAGGTTATTATCGTTTATTGCCATTAATGCACTAAGCAAAGTTAAATAACGCATAAACATCTGCTTCTAATTTATTCCAAAAAACGATTTAACAATTATCACCGCATCACTTTATGATGGCGGGAATCATTTTCTTCTCTATTCTGGGATAACATTAATGAATGTTTTGTTCAAAGGTATCGGCATCATTGCCGCCTGCGGTATTTTCCTGGGCAGCGTCCCGGCGCGGGCGGAAGGCACCATCAGCATCGCGCAGCAGTTCGGCATCGGCTATCTGATCCTTGATGTGGTGCGCGACCAGCAGCTGATTGAAAAGCACGGCAAAGAGCAGGGCCTGGATATCAAAGTGGACTGGCACAGCATTTCCGGCGCCACGGCGATGAACGAAGCGTTGCTGACCGGCGCGCTGGACGTGGCCTCCGCCGGGGTGCCGCCGGCGCTGACCGTTTGGGACCGCACCCGCGGCAAACAGAATGTCAAGGCGGTGGCCGCTCTCGGCTCCATGCCCAATTACCTGCTGAGCAATAATCCGGCGGTGAAAAGCGTCAGCGACCTGAGCGATAAAGACCGGATCGCCGTCCCCGCCGCCGGGGTAGGGTTTCAATCCCGCACCCTGCAAATTGAAACCGCGCGCCTGTTCGGCAACGCGGAATATAAAAAATACGACAGCATTACCCTGAGCCTGCCGCATCCCGACGCGACCAGCGCGCTTATCTCGGGCGGCGCGGAAATTACCGCGCATTTTTCCAGCCCGCCGTTTCAGTACCAGGCGCTGGAACATGCCAATATCCACAAAATACTGAGCTCCTACGATGTGCTGGGCGGCAAAGGCACGTTTAACCTGCTGTACGCCACCGAAAAATTCCATGACGAAAACCCGAAAACCTATAAGGCGTTTTTTGACGCCCTGGCCGAGGCGGAGCAGATCATCAAAGCCGATAAAAACGCGGCGGCCAAGACCTATATTCGCGTAGAGCAATCCCATCTGCCGCTGGAGCTTATCGAGAAAATTGTCAACGATCCGGAAAATGACTTTACCATCGCGCCGCAGAAAACCTTTGTCTACGCGGAAAAACTGCATGAACTCGGCATCCTGAAAAACAGCGCCGGCTCGTGGAAGGATTACTTCTTCCCCGAAGCCTACGCCCTGCCCGGCAGTTGAATCCGGGCTTCCGGTTAAAAGGAAAACGCACCATGACATTACATATCCAGCAGGCTCCGGATAACGCGCCGCTGTTGCGGGTAGGCGCTTTGAACCTGGAATACCGCACGCGCCAGCGCGTGGTGCGGGCCACCCATGATGTCAGTTTTGATGTCTTCCCGGCCGATCGTTTTGTGTTGCTGGGGCCGTCGGGCTGCGGCAAATCGAGCCTGCTGAAAGCCGTGGGGGGTTTTTTGCCCGCGGTCGGCGGCAGCATTCTGCTGGACGGCGAACGCGTCACGCAGCCCGGGCCGGACCGGCTAATGGTGTTTCAGGAGTTCGATCAGCTGCCGCCCTGGAAAACCGTGCTGGAAAACGTCATGTTCCCGCTGCTGGCGAGCGGCAAGGCCCGGCGGCCCGAAGCCCGTGAACGCGCCGGGTATTTTCTCGACAAGGTGGGGCTGACGGCGTTTGCCGATGCTTATCCCCATACCCTGTCGGGCGGCATGAAACAACGGGTCGCCATCGCCCGGGCGCTGGCGATGGAGCCGAAGGTACTGCTGATGGACGAACCTTTCGCCGCCCTCGACGCCCTGACCAGGCGCAAAATGCAGGAGGAATTGCTGGCGCTGTGGGAAGAGGTGCGCTTTACCCTGCTGTTTGTTACCCATTCCATTGAGGAAGCGCTGGTGGTCGGCAGCCGCATCCTGCTGCTGTCGCCCCATCCAGGACGGGTGCGCGCGGAGATGAACAGCCATCAGTTCGGCATCAACGACTTCGGCGGCAGCGATTTCCAGCAGGCCGCGCGCCGCATCCACGACCTGTTATTCAGCGATCCGGCGGCGTCCCAGACCGATCGCGCGGTCGCGGACAAACCACGGTTTAAAGTGGTCGGCGGCGCGCGATGATCATTTTTAGCCCTAAGCCATACCGTCAGGAAGCGTTGCCATGACCAAAAATCCTCCGATACGCCCCGAATATCAGCGGGATCTGCCGCCGATAGCCGAACTGAGCCTGGCTACGCCGCTGCCCTGGTCGACACGGCTGTGGAATCTTACCTGGCTGCGCAAAACGGCCATCCTGCTGGTGCTGATAGCGCTGTGGGAAATCGCCGCCCGGTGGCAAAACAACGATCTGCTGCTGCCCGGCTTTATCCAGACCTTTACCGCCTTTACCCAGGATATGGCCAGCGGCGAACTGCCGGCCAAGATCGGCCTGTCGCTGGGCACCCTGATCAAGGGCTACGCCATCGGCACCCTGCTTGCGCTGGCGTTAAGCTCCCTGGCGGTATCGACCCGTCTCGGCCGGGATATATTAAGCACCCTGACCTCGATGTTTAATCCTTTGCCCGCCATCGCGCTGCTGCCGCTGGCGCTGCTGTGGTTCGGCCTGGGGGAAAACAGCCTGATTTTCGTGCTGGTGCATTCAGTGATGTGGCCGATGGCGGTGAATACCTATACCGGTTTCCTCGGGGTCTCCGATACGCTGCGCATGACCGGCCGCAATTACGGACTGCGCGGCCTGCGCTACGTCTGGCATATCCTGATTCCCGCCGCCCTGCCCTCGATTCTGTCCGGCCTGAAAATCGGCTGGGCTTTTGCCTGGCGCACCCTGATTGCCGCCGAGCTGGTGTTCGGCGCGTCGAGCGGCAAGGGCGGGCTGGGCTGGTATATTTTCCAGAACCGCAACGAACTCTTTACCGATCGGGTTTTTGCCGGGCTGATTTCGGTGATCATTATCGGCTTACTGGTGGAAGGCCTGATTTTCACCACCCTCGAGCGCGTCACCGTCAAGCGCTGGGGCATGCAGAAATAGCGCGGGGCATCCGCCCTATAAACCCACGCCGGCCGGGCCGGCTGGCAAGGAGAGACATATCGTGATTGTGGTTAAAGCACCCCAGAATTACCTTAACGAAGCCGGACTGATTAACCGCATCGGCGACTACGTCGCGCCAATAACGCGCGAACGGGTGATGATCATTACCAGCCCGCGCGCCTGGCAGGCAACGCAGCCGGCGCTGGAAGCCAGCTTCAGCGCCCACGGCATCGGTTTCCAGCGCTATTTTTTACAGGGCGAATGTACCCGCGCCACTATCGCCGCCTTCAGCGCCCAGGCGCAGGCGCAGGACATCAGGCTGGTTATCGGCGTCGGCGGCGGTAAAGTGCTGGACACAGCCAAGGGTATCGCCGAATCCTGCGGACAACTGCCGCTTATCACCGTGCCCACCATTGCCGCCACATGCGCCGCCTGGTCGCCGATTTCGGTGCTATACACCGAGGCCGGCGGCCATCTGAACTCCATGCCGTTGCAGCGCACCCCGGAATGGGTGCTGGTGGACAGCGCGATTATCGCCGCCACGCCGGTGCGCTACCTGAAGGCCGGTATTGTGGACGCGCTGGCCAAATGGTATGAGTTCGAGCCTTACCTGCGTCGGGACGACAGCAGCCTGTCGCTGGTGCTCAAGGCGCAGGCGGCAAAACTGGCGCTGGATATATTTGAGCAGTCGGGCGCGCAGGCGCTGGCCGATAATGAGGCCGGCCTGGCCACGCCGGTGCTGGCCAGGGTATTGGACGGGGTGATTGCCCTGGCCGGCATGGCCAACAGCATGCGCGATGAAATTCCCCGTATCGGCGTCGCCCACGCCGTGCACAACAGCATGACCTACCATCCCGATCTGCACGGATTTTTGCATGGCGAACTGGTGGGATTCGGGCTGGTGGTACAGTCCTATCTGGACGACGACCGGCCGGACAGCCTGGCGGCGCAGGCCCATTTATTGCAGTTGCTGACGCTGTTTTCCACGCCTATCACCCTGCGGCAGCTGGGCATCACCGACGCGATTGACCAGCGCATTAAACAGATTGCGCTGGGGGTGAAAATTTCGGCGGACAACGCCGCGCGGCTGCCCTTTGCGCTGGGGACGGAGCGCATCGAGCGGGCGCTGGCCAAAACCGCCGGCGGGGACGCGCCGCGCGACGGGGTTGCCTCGCCGAAGCCGGCTTATTCCTGCGGCAGGTAGTCGTTGGTATAGTACTGAGCGGCGGGCAGCGTCTGCTTGACAATGCCAAGGCTGGTAACGGCGCCCAGCAGCGCGCTCCAGGCGCTATCGTCCAGCCTGAGCTGGTCCTTGCCCGGTTTGCCCAGTATTGCCATAGTGTCCTGCCACTGCTGTTTCACGAAGGCGGGATCATAGGCTTTACTGTACTGGGCGGCAAAAGCCGCCGTGCCTTCGTCGGGGTGCTCGATGGCATAACGGATGCTTTTGGCGGTGGCACGCATAAAGGCCTTGGCCAGCTGCGGATTCTTATTAAGCCACTGCTGGTTGCCGGCGAACATAAAGATCGGCGTATCGGGCACGCCGTGCGCCGTAGCCGCCAGGTACTCCGGCTTTTTGCCGGTGGTGACGGCTATTTCCGTCCCTTCGGCGTTGGTGATGCCGGTGGTGGCGTCCACCCGGTTTTGCAGCAGCAGCGGCACGGTATCATCCGCGGCGGCAACCATCTGCACGTCGTCAAGCGTCATGCCGGCGCTTTTCAACATCAGCGACAGCTGCGCCTTGGTCCAGGCGTCATTATAGATGCCGATTTTTTTACCCTTCAGTTCAGCGACGGTTACCGGCTTACCCTGCGGCGTAAAAATCCCCCAGTTATTGCCGCTGCCGTAACGGCCGATGGCGATGACCGGGGCGCCTTGCTCCTTGGCGAAAATGATGTCCATCACCGTGGTAAACGCCACGTCGGCACGGCCGGTGCCGAGAAATTTCATGGTATCGGCCACCGTGGGCGGCGCGACGATATTCAGGTCAATCCCCTCTTCCAGATAAAAACCCTTGGCTTTACCCAGCGTCCAGGGGATCCAAAAGCCGTCCGCCACCGGCCATTCCTGGACAAAGGTCACTTTGGCCGGCGCCTGGGCGGCCTGGACGGAAAAAGCGGTGACCGACAGCGCCAGCACGGCGGCCGCGCCTAACGCCGCATGACGAAATAATGCAGATAATGTCATAAATCATTTCCCTTAAGCCATGATGGGCAAGTGATAACCGATCCCCGAGGGGGCAGGCAGGCACGGGCAGGTAATCCGGAATCAGCCGCGCCATCTATGTAGAATAGTGGAAGCGAAACAGTATTGTTGTTGTTTTTTCAGCTGTTATACAGAATGCTCTGATGGCGGCCCAGGGTAAATTCCCGCAAAATCGCTTTTTGTAAGTGTAATAGAGGGCAAAGACAATGCAGAATTTGATTCTCATCGCCGTATTGCTCGGCATTGCGATATTTTCATTGGTTATGGCAGTTAAAGATACGCGGAAGAAATCGCTGATTCGCCAGCGGCACCGTTAGCGCCTGGCCATGGCGGGCCTCAGCGCCCCTGAGTCCGCCCACAGGCGGAACGCGGGCAGGACAGGCAGCCTGCCGTCCTGCCGCCGCTCCGGCGGGCGTTGCCAACCCAGCCTTGCTCAGAACTGATACGTCAGCCCCGCCGCAACGATATTCCCCCGATGAATTTCAGCT
The DNA here is from genome assembly GCF_047324145.1 of Sodalis sp. RH24. Taxonomy (NCBI): domain Bacteria; kingdom Pseudomonadati; phylum Pseudomonadota; class Gammaproteobacteria; order Enterobacterales; family Bruguierivoracaceae; genus Sodalis; species Sodalis sp. RH24. Next base: position 5,326,106 of record NZ_CP178729.1, on the reverse strand, counting down.
TCCTGAGTAAAGGTATTGCCGCCCAGCAGGTTGATTTTATAATCAATATGGGTCGCCAAATTCTTGTTGAAATTATAGGTGGCGCCGATATCGATAAACTTTTGCAGATCCTGGCGCCCGTATTTTTCAATATTGCGCCCCGTGGTCCAGAGATAGGCCAGCGACGGCGTAAGACCGAAATCAAACATATACTGCGCCACCATTTCCAGAGTTTGCGCCTTATGCGCAAAGCCGCTGACTTTTTTATCATCCTTGAATTCGCCGAACCGCACCAGATTATAGCTTTGGGTATACATCACCGCCAGGTACAGGTTTTTGTCGTCATATTTGAGTGCACCCGAATAGGCGTTAACCCTGCCGTCGCCGCCGCCATAGGCCAGTTTCCTCTGGCCTTCGGTGCGGCTGGCGCTGCTGAACGCGCCGGCGGCGCTTAAACCCCGGCCCAAATCATAGCCCAGGGACATGCCATAACCATTGCCGTTGGCCGCGCCGCGGCCGCGGCCCTCGCCTTTCTTTTTGCCGGCGGCGTTGGCGCCCTGGTATTGCAGCGCGACGTCAAGCCCGTCCACCAGGCCGAAGAAGCCCGTATTACGGTAGGTGGCCAGGTTGCTCGCCCGCTGGGCGAGATAACCGTCGGCCTGGAAAAAGCCGCCAAACTCCGGCAGCTTATCGGTGTAGGAAAGTACATCGTACAGGACGCCCCAGTTGCGACCGTAATCGAACGAGCCATAATCGCCGTACTTCAGCCCCACGAAACCCAAACGGGTGGTGCTGTCCCGTGATTCGTCCTTTTCACCCCGGGCCAGTTGCGCCTGGTATTGCCATTCGGCATAACCGGTAAGCAGATCGTTGACCTGGGTTTCACCGCGAAAACCGAAGCGCATATATGATTCATCACTATCGGAACTATTATTTTTAAAATAATGCACTCCAGCCAAAGTACCGTTTAAATGCAGCTTCTGACCGTCCCGATTGTAGATCTCGGCTGCGCCCGCCGCGCCGGTAAAAACTAATGCCGGCATCAGGGCATAATTAAGACGTAGTTTCATTATAATATCCTCGGTGTATAAAATTATTGCAGCACTGCCAGATAAATAATCCTGTTTTCGGCAGGAAAAAATGATCCGCTAAAAAAATGGATTTTGACATGAGCCGCGATAATACCTAATCGAATTTTGCTATTCAACCACAGGAAATGGATATTAAAGCAGCAATATAAATAGAGGATAAATGAGAGTGGGTTTTTATTTATTGACCAATACGGGATAAATATTTTTAAAATTAATTTTTAATTCGTTAAATATCAAATAGTTAAAATAATATCATATTTTTTGTGTTCGAATCAAACAGCGCGCAAAAAGCAATTAAATTATTCTATTATCGAGCTAATATATTTCTATATCTCTGTTTTTCACATCGCGGCCAATGTGCGTTGTTTATGATTTATTTAACTCAACCGCCGGAATAATGCCCAATAACGGGAAAGGGCGCGCCCGCCCCCTTTCCCGCACGCTGTTTAGAATTGATACACCAGGCCTACCGCCACCACATCGTCGGTATTAATGCCGGCGGCATCGGTAAAGTTATTGTCGTCCATCAAATTGATCTTGTAATCAACATAGGTGGACATATTTTTATTAAAGTAATAACTGGCGCCCAGGTCGACAAACTTCACCAAATCTTCGTTTTGATAGGTATTGTTGTCGCCGGCGCGGCCAAGATCCTTGCCCCGGGTCTGGTTATAGCCCACGAACGGCACCAGTCCGAAATCAAACTTATAATCCGCGTAGGCTTCGAAGCTTTGCGCCTTGTTGGCGTAGCCGTACACGCTTGAGTCGCTGGAACCGAAAGGCGCCGCGTTATACGACTGGGTAAACATGACCGCCACGTAAACCTGGTTGGCATCGTATTTCAACCCGCCCGAGTAGCCTTCCGCGTGGTCCCCGCGTCCCATAATGGTGTTGTAGTTGCGCGCGCCGTTCTGGTCGTCGGTACGCTTCGAGTTAAAAAAGGCCCCCGCGGCGCTGACGCCCATGCCGAGATCATAGCTTAGGGACATGCCGTAGCCTTCGCCGTTTTGTCCCAATACATCGCGCCCGTTTGCCGATTCTTCCGGGTCGGCATTCTTGCCCTGATACTGCAGGGCGAATTTCAGGCCATCCACCAGGCCAAAGAAGTTGTTATTGCGATAGGTCGCCACGCCGCTGGTGCGCTGGAACATAAATTGATCGGCGCCGTAGGTGGAACCGTCAAACTCAGGCTGCAAATCGGTAAAGGCGGCGACATCGTACAGCACACCGTCATTACGGCCATAGTCGAACGAGCCGTAGTCGCCGAATTTCACCCCGGCGAAACCATAGCGGGTGTGGTCGCCGTCGGTAGAATCGCTGCCCTCGGTATTGTTGGCCTTGATTTCGTATTCCCACTGGCCGTAGCCGGTGAGCTGGTCGTTGATCTGCGTTTCGCCTTTGAAGCCGATACGGGTGTAGGTTTTGTCGCCGTCGTTGCCATCATTATCGGAAAAGTAGTGTAAACCATGCAGTGAGCCGTACAGATCCAGTTTATTGCCGTCTTTATTGTAGATTTCTGCCGCGCCGGCCGAACCGGCGGCCAGCAATGCGGGTATGAGCAGGGAGAGAACGTGAAGTTTCATTCTTTTATCCTCAATTATTTATTATCTTTGGCCACCATTGTTTTGGGTGCTTACAGGATTTATTACGCCTCGATAAGCCATTTCATTTTGCGTTAAATGCATTTTTATACTAGCGATAAAATGATACCAAGTGGCTTACAATGTTTCAAAATGCAAGCTTTATATTTAGTCATGTTTCCCCAAGGGAACTTATCCCATTTTCACCCGTCATCCGGCGGCGTTCCCCAGATGAAAATGTCTACAAAACATTTATTTTATCGATTAATATCAATAGGATAAAACCATCAGTCATTAATAGCACTTTCTGGCAAAAAATGAATTTATTTTTAACTAATATTATCTACGCTATCATCATTAATTTTCATTGTTACTCTCATCACTGATGTTTTTTCCCTCGCCGGTTAGAAGACCGGCTTTTTTTTTGGCGCATCGTGAAAATATTAACATTTATTAATAAATGTTAGAAAATAAATCGTTATTGCCGCCCGACATCATTTTTACCTAAAGTTCTTTTTATAAACATCAATTTAATTATCGGGTAATTTATTATTCATCCGCTATAACATGAAAAGGAATATAAAAAAATACGATATTGATCACATTAAAAATCATTTATTTTTACCGCGCCCCCCACCGGCGTACCCTCCCCGGGCACGCGTCCCCGCCGCCTCAGCCGGCCCCGCCTTGCAAGGCGTACTTCGTTATCCGGCGCTGGGCATGCTACACTTTATGCCGTCATTTTCCCGGATACCGGGGATTTACGGCCACACCGCAGGACAGCAAGGGGCACCATGGGACAAGATCAGAATTTCGACATCCTTTGGGAGCGCTTACAGCGCTCCGCTTTCCGGTCAACATTCCGGCTTAATGAAAAAGACCTTACCTACCTGCATAATAAAGGTATGGCGGTGGTGCTTGCCCATGCGCGTGATTTTATCGCCGCCCGGCTGGCGCCGGCGCTCCCGACCAAAGACGGCAAGCAAACGCCCTGGCGTGGCCATCCGGTATTTGTCGCCCAGCACGCCACCGCCACCTGCTGCCGGGGATGCCTGGAAAAATGGCACGGCATCGCGAAAGGACAGGCGCTGAGCGCCGCGCAACAAGACTATATCGTACAGGTGATCGCGCTGTGGCTTGAGCGTCGGGGCGGCGACAGCGGCGGCGGCCGTGCATAACGGCGCCGCTTTACTCTTTGATTCCAGGCAGGATATGCGGAAAGCTTCATGACCACGACTTATAATACGCAGCAACACATCGGCCTGCCGGTACGTATCGCCACGCGGATCGTTTTTTTTATCGCCGGCTTCGGCATGTCGGCCTGGGCGCCGCTGGTTCCCTTCGCCAAGCTGCGCCTGGATATTGATGACGCCGCCCTCGGCATGCTGCTGCTGTGCCTGGGCATCGGTTCGCTGCTGGCCATGCCGCTGGCGGCGCCGCTGGCCGCCAGGCTCGGCTGCCGGCGGATGATTACCGGCGCCGGCGTATTGCTTTGCCTGACGCTGCCGGCCCTGGCGCTGGCGGCCGCCCCGGTATCCCTTGGCGTCGCCCTGTTGCTGTTCGGCGCGGCGCTCGGCGCCATGGACATCAGCATGAATATCCAGGCGGTGACGGTGGAAAAAGCCAGCGGCCGGGCCATGATGTCGGGATTTCACGGTTTTTTCAGCATCGGCGGCATTGCCGGCGCCGGTCTGGTCAGTATTCTGCTGTGGCTTGGATGTACGCCGTTCTGGTCGATTGCCGTCGCCGACCTGGCGATTGTGGCCTTGCTGCTGTACGCCGCGGGAGACCTGCTGGCGCAACCGCAGGAAAACGATCCCGGCCCGCTGTTCGTACGCCCGCGCGGTAAAGTGCTGTTTATCGGAATGCTCTGTTTTATCCTGTTCCTGGCCGAAGGCGCGATGCTGGACTGGAGCGCCTTGTTCCTGACCGTCGAGCGTGGGCTTGACAGCGCCAGGGGCGGCCTGGGCTATGTCTTGTTCTCCATCGCCATGACCGTTGGGCGCCTGAACGGCGACCGGCTTATCAACGCCATCGGCCGGTTCCGCACCCTGGCGGCCGGCAGCCTGTGCGCCTCCGCCGGGCTGTGGCTGGCCATTTTCATCGATCAGCCGCTGGTGACGCTGTTGGGTTTTATGCTGGTGGGACTGGGCGCCGCCAACCTGGTGCCGCTGCTGTTCAGCGTCGTGGGCACCCAAACGGATATGCCGCCTAATCTTGCCCTGGCGGCCATTTCCGGCGTCGGTTACGCCGGTATCCTGGCCGGCCCGGCGCTGATCGGCTTTATTGCCCATTTGACCAGCCTGTTCACCGCGTTCGGCTGCGTCGCATTGTTACTTCTGGTGGTTACCCTGAGCGCGCGCCGGGTGACCCGATAAAGAAAGCCGGTGATAAAAAAATATGCAAATCAAGAACCTGACCCTGACACCGGCCGCGCTCACCCGCGGCCTGGTGGTGTTTATTTTATTATTGCTGCTGTCGTTATGGCTGTTTGGCCTGCATGCCGTTAATGCCTATATCATTGAAAAAAAGCACAGCATGACCACCATCACCGTGGCGCTGCAAAAACGCATCGATACCTACCGTTTCGTGGCGGATCGCCTCTATGAGCAATCCACCGGTACTGGCCCGGTCGACATGACGCTTGGGAATATTCACGAAACCCGCCTGCGTCCCGATGTGTTCTACATTGAAAAACCCCATCGAAAAACCGACGGACTGATCTTTGGCGCCCATGAAAGCGCCACCCTGGCCACGGCGGTGAAGATGTCGGATTACCTGGACGTGCTGTGGGGCGGCGAGAGCAATAACTACTCTTTATTTTATCTCAACGGCGTCGACAACAGCCTGACGCTGATTTCCACGCAGCCGCTGCGGGATATTGCGCCGCGTTTCGAAGACAGCTTTATCAGCGCCCTGGTAAAATCCCGTCGGGCCGAAATGCTGCAGCAGGCTAATATCCTTGATGAACGCGAAAGTTTTTCGCCGCTGCGCAAATACCGTTTCCAGAACGACTACTACTTTACTCACCGGATCATCATCAACCAGCCGGGGCATCTGGCCACCATCGTCGCCTTCGATCTGCCGGTCAGCGATGTGATCCCGCTGAACATGGCGCGGGCCAATTTCTCCCTGGTCGGCGCCGGCGCGGCCAATGACGACGAGGAAGACGAGCAGGACAACGCGCAGCCGGCAACCAGCGTGATAACCGGGTCGGCGCTCGCCATCACCGCCCGGTTTAGCAATGCGCCGCTGAATCTGGTGTACCGCGTGCCGCTGGGCGGCCTGATCCTTGATCTGCTGCGCAATAATATCTGGCCGGTTGCCATTGAGCTGCTGATGATCGCCCTCTCGTTGCTGGGCGTTTACCTGGTGCGCCAGCATTTCCTGCGCCCGCGCGCGAATATGGCGCACGATTTGAAATCCCACCGTATCCTAAGCGAGGAAGTGATAGCCAATCTGCCCCTGGGGCTGCTGGTGTACGATTTCAGCGATAACACCCTGGTCGCCAGCAATAAGATCGGCGATCATCTGCTGCCCCATCTCAGCCTGCAAAAAATCGCCAACCTGGCCGAAAGCCACCAGGGCATCATCCAGGCGACGGTCAATAACGAAGTGTATGAAATCCGCATGTTCAAAAGCCAGCTTTCCCCGGAGACCTATCTGTTCCAACTGCTGGATCACGATAAAGAAGTGCTGGTGAATAAAAGGCTGCAGCAGGCGCAGCAGGAGCTGGCGAAAAACCACCAGGCGCGGCGCGCCATTCTCACCAACTTCCAGAATGAGTTAAGCCGCCCGCTGATGGTGATAAATGAATTAACCGATGCCCTGGAGCACGCCGCGACCGACGAGGATCGCAAGCGTTGCCTGGCGGGCCTGAAATGCGAGTCCTCGCGCCTGGCCGCGCTGTTTGATAACCTGCGCCTGCTGACGGCGCTGGAAATTAAGGACTGGCAGCCGAATCCGGCGGACTTTTCGCTGGCGGAACTTATCGACGCCCTGTTGGTGGAGCGTTTGCCCGCCGTGGCGCAAAAAGGGCTGACCCTGTATCACCACTACCATTTGCCTTTAAACCAGCGGCACTGGGGCGACGCGCTGGCGGTGAAAAAAATCATTTCGCTGCTGCTGGATTACAGCATTATCAGCACCCAGTACGGCAAAATCGTCTTATCCGTGGATCAGGACCCGTCCCGCCCCGATATCTTGCTGTGCACCATCAGCGATACCGGCAGCGGCATCAGCGCCGAAGAGCTGGCGAACCTGCACCAGCCCTTTGTCAGCCGGGCGCGCGAAGATCATTACCAGCGCGGGTCGGCCCTGACCTGGTTCCTGTGCTCGAAGCTGTGTAAACAGCTGGGCGGCGGCCTGGATATCCATAGCAAGGCCGATATCGGCACCCGCTACCGGGTCAGGCTGCAGCTGCCGCCGGCGGCCGGCGGCGAGGACGCGGATGAACAGGAAAAGATCCTGGAGGATACGCAGGTACTGCTGGATATCGCCAATGAGGAAGTCCGCGCCATCGTCAACGCCATGGTGACCCAGTGGGGGGGGAAATGTCTGTATCCCGATGAGCACCATCTGGTCCAGGAGCATGACCTGCTGCTGACCGACGATAGCAATCGCCTGGAGGATTTCGCCATTTTGCTGCACGGCGGCGAACCGGCGATTACCTCGCTTTCGCCGTACCGTCTGCGGGTTAATTATAATCTGAGCAGTCCGCTGCTGGACGCAATGCTACAATTGATGGAGCTGAGGCTGGCCCAGGCGGATAGCGGCAGGGACATGGATACGACGCCTGGGAACCAGGAGAACGCGGCCCTGGAACAGCTCTTTTCGAGCGGCTATTTTCCGCTATTCGTCGATACAGTACCCGATGACGTCAAGAGGCTGTATACTGAAGCCGAGAGCGGCGACCTGAGCGCTCTGGCCCAGACCGCGCACCGCCTCAAAGGCGTCTTTGCCATGCTGAACCTGGTTCCGGGCAAGGTGTTATGTGAAACCCTGGAACAACATATAAAACAAGCTACTATGCAAAATGATAATACAAAAATCGGCAACGATATCCACCAAATTGATGCTTTTGTTATTAAACTGCTACAGCATGCAAGGTAGTCAACATTATGAATAATCTGAACGTCATCATTGCCGATGACCATCCCATCGTCCTGTTTGGCATTCGCAAATCCCTGGAATCCATCGAGTGGGTTAAAGTTGTCGGTGAATTCGAAGACTCCACCTCGTTAATCAACAGCCTGAGCAAGCTGGACGCCAACGTCCTGGTGACCGATCTCTCGATGCCCGGCGAGAAATACGGCGACGGCATCACCCTTATTAAATATATCAAACGCCACTACCCGCACCTGGCGATTATCGTGCTGACCATGAATAACAACCCGGCCATTTTAAGCGCGGTGCTGGAACTGGATATCGACGGTATCGTCCTTAAGCAGGGGGCGCCCACCGACCTGCCCAAGGCGTTGGCCTCGCTGCAAAAGGGTAAAAAATATACTCCCGACAGCGTGGCGAAACTGCTTGAGCGCATCAGCGCCGGCGGCTATGGCGATAAGCGCCTTTCCCCAAAAGAGAGTGAAGTGCTGCGGCTGTTCGCCGAGGGATTCCTGGTCACGGAAATCGCCAAAAAGCTCAACCGCAGCATCAAGACCATCAGCAGCCAGAAAAAATCAGCCATGCTGAAGTTGGGCGTGGAAAATGATATCGCCCTGCTTAATTACCTGTCGTCAGTCAGTATGGCGCCGGTGGACAAAGAGTAACGCCCCTCTTGCCGCAACGGGCGGCGTCCTACGCCGCCCGTCCGATATGCCGACGTTCCCCGCGACCTTGTGCTTTTCTCTACCCTCACCGTCCCTCGTGCCATGGCGCCGCCATACGCAGCGCATTCCATTGCCTTTAACCGGCATCGGCGGGAGATTGCTGGCGTTGCCGCCGGGTCTGCTGGCTGAAATGCGCCAGCGCCGGCTGCAATACGCTCAGGGTGACCGGCTTGGACAGGCAGTTGTCCATGCCCGCATCCAGGCAGCGCTGTTTTTCCTCCGCCAGGGCGTTGGCGGTCACGCCAATCACCGGCAGCTGGACGCCCTGCCCGCGTAAGCGCCGGGTCAGCTGGTAGCCGTCCATATTCGGCATATTGACATCGGTAAGGATGATATCCACCGACTGTTTTTGCAGCGTCCCCAGCGCATCCACCCCATCGTTGGCGGTAATCACCTGGTAGCCCAGCGATTCAAGCTGATCCGCCAGCAGCCGGCGATTAATGGGGTGATCGTCCACCACCAGGATGCGGATATCGTTATTAAGGTCGCAGGCATTCTGCATCATGGCCGCCGGCGAGGGCAACGCCGGCACCGTCTTCTGGTCATCGCGGCAGATTTTCAGCAACAGCAGCGGCAGCGCGTCCGCGAAGGCCGAGCTTAGCCACCATTCCCCCGCGGACATTTCCTGCGCGGGGCCGATATGGTTGACCATAAAACGGATCCAGACGCGCGGGCGTTGCGCCGGCGCATCATCGTCATCGGTAATGAACACGGATTCGTTGTCAATGTCCTGCCAGGTATGGCGTTTAACCACCATGCCTTCGGCGCCCAGCAAACGGATCAGGTAAGCCTCCAGCGCCGCATTGCGCACATGCAGCCAGCAGACGCGCCCGTACAGGTCGCTGCTCAGCACCGGCGGCGCGTAGCTTGCCTGGTAGAGCGGCAGCCGGATGGTAAACTGGCTTCCCAGCCCGGTCTCGGACTCAACGGCGATATCGCCGTCCATCAGATTGACCAGCTTTTCACAGATGGCCAGCCCCAGCCCGGTGCCATGGGACTGCTGCTGCCCGCCGCTGCCCAATTGCACAAAGGGGTCGAACAGCCGCAGCAGCTCGCGCTGCTGGATGCCCACGCCGGTGTCGCGTATCTGGAACAGCAGGTAATCCGCGTCGCGATAAACGCGGATCACCAGGCAACCGCTGTGGGTAAATTTAATGGCGTTATTCAGCAGATTGGACAACACCTGCTGCAGGCGCACCGGATCGCCGCGCAGGTTCTGCGGCACGTCGGGATCGATAAAGCAGTACAACCCTAAGCGTTTTTTCACCACCAGCGACAGGTAATTGCCGGCGATATGGCTGACCACTTCCCGCGGGGAAAAACACCGCGGCTCGATTTTCAGCTGTTCGGATTCAATTTTCGAAAAGTCGAGGATATCGCTGATGATATTGAGCAATAACGCGGAAGAGTTGTCCATCGCCATCACCAGGCGATCGACGCCGTCCGGCAGCGCCTTGGTCTTGATCAAATCGAGATTGCCGATGATACCGTACAAGGGGGTGCGCAACTCATGGCTGACCGTGGCCAGGAACATCGACTTCGCCTGGCTGGTCTGTTCCGCCGCCGCCGCCATTTCCTGCAAGGATTCCTCCATTTTTACCCGGGCGCTGATATCCACCAGCACGCAGATGGCGACGTTTTCATTACGATAGCGCGAATGCACGAAGCTGATTTGCAGGTTATTATTATTGCTGGTCATGACATCGACAAAATTCACCTGCTGGCCGCAGATGATATGGATGATGCGCTGCCGATCCTCAAACGTCAGCAGGCTGAGATAATTATGCGCCAGCTCATTGCTGATAAGGTTAGCGCCGTCGCTGATGCGCAGGATGCAGATGCCCACCGGCGCGGAGGCGACGATTTTGCGATTAAACTGCTCGTTCTCCTCCAGCTGCAGGGCGTTTTTTTCCGCCGGGGAGAACATCCTGCGCTCAAACAGCCAGGCCAGCATAAACAGCAGGGTGGCCGACAGGACATTCAACAACAAAGCATTAAAAATCAGCGGCTTGAAATTTTCCACCATCGTGGTCAGCGCCAGTGAATACAGGATGCTCAACGACGACGGCGCCAGGTTTCTTTTCATCACCAGGTTTTTATAGCTATCCGTATAACCGTAATAGCTGGCCTGCGCCGGATACTCCGTCAGCGCCGACGCTTTGCGCTCCCCGTCGGCTAGCGACAGCACCGGCATATTGCCCTGATCCAGCAGGGTGATGCCGATAGGCAGGGTACTGGCGGTGGAAAAATCCTCCAGCCGGATGCTCAGTTCTATACCCAGCAACGCCTGCAGTTTGCTGGCGACATAGATGGGCGTCAATACGTACAGCGAGCCGCTGCCGGAGCGCGCGCCGGGCACCACCCAATACAAGTCGTCCTCGCGTCCGTTTTGGCGCGCGTTGCGGTATTTGATTATCTCCTGCTGCAGACTTTTCGGCAGGGAGGCCGCCGTGCCCGCGGTGCCGCGGAAGTTGAAATCCGCCATGCAGAGGCTTTCGCCGCTGATATAAAACACCCGGTTAAGGTCGTAGGCATCGGAAAAACTGTCTTTCCAGTAGCTGAGGAAATAACTCAGGGAATCGACGGCGTTATGGTATTCGGTACCGGTGCCGCTACAGTCGGCAGTGGGATAGAGCGGCGAAATATCGGGGCGGCTGGCCTTGCCGGCAAATACGCCGTTAAGCATATCCAGTCCCGGCAGGCCGGCGTTAAGCCGGTTTTCCGCCACATATTTAATTTCCCGCATAATGGTGGTGGAACGGGTGATATAGGCCTGGGCCTGGCCGTAGCTGGTGTAATACTCCTGGCGCAGATCGGACTCGCGCTGGTGTAATTGGCTGATAATGTAAAAAGCCGACAGCAGCGCGCCCAGCGCCCACAGCAATAGCGCCAGGGTGCGGAACAGATAGCGGGATATTTTTACCGTTGTGCGAAATGATGTGAAGTATTTCAAGAAAGTCACGTTCCGGTAATAGTCTTTAATCGGAGGCCAGCGTATGCGTTACACTACCGGCCCCCTATAAAAAAAGCCAGCGCGGCGGCTGGCTTTCGGGGCGGCCGTGCCGCCCGGCGCTATGCTGACACCGGGCGGCGGCGGCAATCAGGCGTTCGGCTCGTCGTCTCCGTCCGCCAAGTCATCGTCGTCCGCGCCGATATCGTCGCCGGCATCCTCGCCATCGATATCCTCATCGGCGGCGTCTTCGATTTCGTCGCCATCGGCCAGGCCTTCGACGCTGTCAAGCTCTTCGTCGTCAACCGGCTCGGCCACGCGCTGCAGGCCGACCACATGCTCGTTTTCAGCGGTGCGGATCAGGGTCACGCCCTGGGTATTGCGCCCGACGATGCTGACCTCGGAAACCCGGGTACGCACCAGGGTGCCGGCGTCGGTGATCATCATGATCTGATCGGTATCGGCCACCTGCACCGCGCCGACCACCTCGCCGTTGCGTTCGCTCACCTTAATCGAGATCACGCCGAGGGTGGCGCGGGATTTGGTGGGGTATTCCTCCTGGGCGGTACGTTTACCGTAACCATGCTGGGTAACGGTCAGGATCGGCCCGTCTCCGCGCGGTATGATAAGCGACACCACGCGATCCTTCTCGGCCAGGTTGATGCCGCGCACGCCGGTGGCGGTACGGCCCATGGAGCGCACTTGCCCTTCCGGGAAGCGCACGACCTTACCGTAGGCCGAGAACAGCATGACTTCGTTCTTGCCGTCGGTCAGATCGACGCCGATCAGTTCGTCGCCCTCGTTGAGGTTGACGGCGATGATGCCGGCGCTGCGCGGCCGGCTGAACTCGGTCAGTGCGGTTTTCTTCACGGTGCCGCTGGCGGTCGCCATAAACACATGGCGGCCTTCCTCATATTCCCGCACCGGCAGGATGGCGGTGATGCGTTCATTCGGCTCAAGGGGCAGCAGATTGACGATCGGCCGGCCACGGGCGCCGCGACTGGCTTCCGGCAGTTGGTATACTTTCATCCAGTACATACGGCCGCGGCTGGAAAACAGCAGGATGGTGTCATGGGTATTGGCCACCAGCAGCCTGTCGATAAAGTCTTCTTCCTTGATGCGCGCCGCCGATTTGCCCTTGCCGCCGCGCCGTTGGGCTTCGTAATCGGTCAGAGGCTGGTATTTGACATAGCCCTGGTGGGACAGGGTCACCACCACGTCTTCCTCGTTGATCAGATCTTCGATATTGATATCCGAGGTATTGGCGGTGATTTCAGTGCGGCGGGGGTCGTTGTACTGCTCTTTCATCGCGTTCAGTTCTTCGCGAATCACTTCCATCAGCCGATCGGGATTTTCCAGGATAATAATCAGTTCAGCGATTTGATCCAGCAGCTCTTTGTACTCGTCGAGCAGCTTTTCATGCTCCAGTCCGGTCAGTTTCTGCAGGCGCAAATCCAGGATGGCCTGGGCCTGCTGTTCGGTCAGGTAATATTTGCCGTCACGGATGCCGAACTCCGGCTCCAGCCATTCCGGGCGGGCGGCGTCGTCGCCGGCGCGCTCAAGCATGGCCGCCACGGTGCCCAGCTCCCAGGGACGGGCCACCAGCCCGGCCTTGGCTTCCGTCGGATTCTGCGCGTTGCGGATAAGCTCGATGATCGGATCGATATTCGCCAGCGCCACGGCCAGGGCTTCAAGGATATGGGCGCGGTCGCGCGCCTTGCGCAGTTCAAAAATGGTACGGCGGGTAACCACTTCGCGGCGGTGGCGGACAAAGGCGGACAAAATATCCTTCAGCGCCATGATCCTTGGCTGGCCCTGGTGCAGCGCCACCATATTGATGCCGAACGACACCTGCAGCTGCGTCTGGGAGTAGAGGTTGTTCAATACCACCTCGCCCACCGCGTCGCGCTTGATTTCGATCACGATGCGCATGCCGTCTTTATCGGATTCGTCGCGCAGGGCGCTGATGCCCTCGATACGCTTGTCCTTGACCAGTTCGGCAATCTTCTCGATCAGCCGGGCTTTGTTCACCTGGTACGGAATTTCATGCACGATAATGGTTTCGCGGCCGCTTTTGGCATCCGCTTCCACTTCCGCGCGGGCGCGAATGAGGATTTTGCCGCGTCCGGTGCGATAGGCTTCTTCAATGCCGCGCCGGCCGTTGATAATGGCGGCGGTGGGGAAGTCCGGCCCCGGGATATGTTCCATCAGCCCTTCGACGCTGATATTTTCATCATCGATATAGGCCAGGCAGCCGTTGATCACCTCGGTGAGGTTATGCGGCGGAATATTGGTGGCCATGCCGACCGCGATACCGGAGGAACCGTTGATCAGCAGGTTGGGAACCTTGGTGGGCATGACCTCGGGGATCTGCTCGGTGCCGTCGTAGTTCGGCACGTAGTCCACGGTGTCTTTTTCGAGGTCCGCCAATAACTCATGGGCGATTTTCGACATGCGGATTTCGGTATAACGCATCGCCGCGGCGGAGTCGCCGTCGACGGAACCGAAGTTACCCTGGCCATCCACCAGCATATAACGCAGCGAGAACGGCTGGGCCATACGCACGATGGTGTCGTAGACCGCGGAATCACCATGGGGGTGATATTTACCGATAACGTCCCCGACCACACGGGCCGATTTTTTGTAAGGTTTATTCCAGTCGTTACCTAGCACACTCATCGCGAATAAAACGCGGCGGTGTACCGGCTTCAGTCCATCACGTACATCCGGCAGCGCACGTCCGATAATCACGGACATGGCATAATCCAGATAAGAGCGTTTCATCTCTTCTTCGATGTTGACCGGTGTTATTTCTCTGGCAAGGTCGCTCATGCAGCCGCTATCCCTCTACTAATTGATGCATCTACCCGGATTTGAAGGTGCCAAAGTATACCATACATCGGTGATTCAGGGAAAATAGTCGGCGCCCGGAAGCATCCGCGCCGGTGATTTCCGCCGTTATGCCGCTGGTCAGTTGCGCGGTTAACGGTATACTTGCCGCAGGCGGGAAGATTCTCCCCGGGAAACACCTGTATGAATGCAAACACCAACGCGATAAGGGAGCGTGCGTGATGAATCCGGAAGTCAGCAGCAATAAACAGGACGTCGTGCGCCACGACAATGTCGATCAGCAGGAAATTGCCAAATTTGACGCCGTCGCCTCGCGCTGGTGGGATCTGGAGGGCGAATTCAAGCCGCTGCACCGGATCAATCCGCTGCGCCTGGACTATATCCTGGGCCGCGCCGGGGGCTTGTTCGGTAAAGACGTGCTGGACGTGGGCTGCGGCGGCGGCATCCTGACGGAGAGCATGGCGCGCGAAGGGGCGCGGGCGACCGGCCTTGACATGGGCACCGAGCCGCTGGCGGTGGCGCGCCTTCACGCGCTGGAGACCGGGATAAACATCGACTATATCCAGCAAACGGTGGAAGACCATGCCGCGGCCAATCCCGGACGTTACGACGTGGTCACCTGTATGGAAATGCTGGAGCACGTGCCCGACCCGGCCTCGATCGTGCGCGCCTGCGCCCGGCTGGTGAAACCCGGCGGCGACGTGTTTTTCTCCACCCTGAACCGCAACCCCAAGTCGTGGCTGATGGCCATCGTCGGCGCCGAGTACCTGCTGCGCATCGTGCCGCGCGGCACCCATGACATCAGGAAATTCATCAAGCCGTCCGAGCTGCTGAACTGGCTGGAAAGCACCCCCCTGCGCGAGCGCCATATCATCGGGCTGCATTATAATCCGCTGCGCGATCGTTTTACCCTCGGCGGCAATGTCGACGTTAACTATATGCTGCATACGCGCCACGCGTCTTGACCGACAGGGGTAGCGAAAATCGTTACCCCTAGTTTAATAAAACACCAAATAATCCCTTTTCGAATTTTTTTCGCCGGCCATTGACATGCGCTAAGCGCCGGTGAAATAGCGCTTTAAAGAATCCGTTAACATTTCACCCCCAAGTTATCCACAAAATCGGGCGTTTTAGTCCCTTGCATTGGCTGCGGTTTGTCACTATCTTGTTATCAAATTAACGAAAAAACCCTATATATAGTGTTTTACCGCAACGGGAGACACTATTTTTCTTATGCGCGAGCATAAAGCCCGGGGTCACTCAGACAGGTATTGCGGCTTATGAACCAGAGTCTGCTTGTTACAAAACGCGACGGCAGTAAAGAAAAAATCAACCTCGACAAGATCCACCGCGTGATCGACTGGGCGGCGGAAGGCCTGGAAAACGTCTCGGTTTCCCAGGTCGAGCTCCGCTCCCATATCCAGTTTTACGACGGCATCAAAACCGCCGATATCCATGAAACCATTATCAAGGCGGCGGCGGATCTCATTTCCCGCGATGCCCCGGATTATCAGTACCTGGCCGCCCGTCTGGCGGTATTCCACCTGCGTAAAAAAGCCTACGGCCAGTTTGAGCCGCCGAAGCTGTACGATCACGTCACCCGGCTGGTGGAAATGGGCAAATACGACCGCCATCTGCTGGAAGACTACAGCGCCGAAGAGTTTGCCCTGATGGACGGCTTTATCGACCACTGGCGCGATATGAATTTTTCCTATGCGGCGGTGAAACAGCTGGAAGGCAAATACCTGGTACAAAACCGGGTCAGCGGCCAGATCTACGAAAGCGCGCAGTTCCTGTATATCCTGGTGGCGGCCTGCCTGTTCTCGGGTTATGACCGCGCCACCCGCCTGGACTATGTGAAACGTTTTTACGACGCCATTTCCACCTTTAAGATCTCGCTGCCGACGCCCATCATGTCCGGCGTGCGTACCCCGACCCGCCAGTTCAGCTCCTGCGTGCTGATTGAGTGCGGCGACAGCCTGGATTCCATCAACGCCACCTCCAGCGCCATCGTCAAATATGTCTCGCAGCGCGCCGGCATCGGCATCAACGCGGGCCGCATCCGGGCGCTGGGCAGCCCGATCCGCGGCGGCGAAGCCTTCCATACCGGCTGCGTGCCGTTTTATAAACACTTCCAGACCGCGGTGAAGTCCTGTTCCCAGGGCGGCGTGCGCGGCGGCGCGGCCACCTTGTTTTACCCGATGTGGCATCTTGAGGTGGAAAGCCTGCTGGTATTGAAAAACAACCGCGGGGTGGAAGGCAACCGCGTGCGCCATATGGACTACGGCGTACAGATTAACAAGCTGATGTACCAGCGCCTGGTCAAGGGCGAGGACATCACGTTGTTCAGCCCGTCCGACGTGCCGGGGCTGTATGACGCTTTTTTTGCCGACCAGGAAGAGTTTGAACGGCTGTATACCCGGTATGAGCAGGACGACAGTATCCGCAAGCAGCGCGTCAAGGCGGTGGATCTGTTCTCGTTGATGATGCAGGAACGCGCCTCCACCGGCCGCATCTATATCCAGCACGTGGACCATTGTAATACCCACAGCCCGTTCGACGCGTCCGTGGCGCCGATCCGCCAGTCCAACCTGTGCCTGGAAATCGCCCTGCCGACCAAACCGCTGGAAGACGTTAACGACGAAAGCGGGGAAATCGCGCTGTGCACCCTGTCGGCGTTTAACCTGGGCGCCCTGGACAGCCTGGATGACCTGAAAGAGCTGGCGACGCTTGCGGTGCGCGCGCTCGACGCCCTGCTCGATTACCAGGACTATCCGATCCCGGCCGCGCAGCGCGGCGCCATGGGCCGGCGCACGCTGGGCGTGGGCGTGATCAACTACGCCTATTACCTGGCGAAAAACGGCGTGCGCTATTCCGACGGCAGCGCCAATAACCTGACGCACCGTACGTTCGAAGCCATCCAGTATTACCTGCTGAAGGCATCCAACGAACTGGCGCAGGAGCGCGGCGCCTGTCCGTGGTTTAACGAAACCACCTACGCCCAGGGCATCCTGCCCATAGATACCTATAAAAAGGATCTCGACGCCATTTGCAGCGAGCCGCTGCATTATGACTGGGAAACCCTGCGCGCCGATATTCAGCGGCACGGCCTGCGCAACTCCACCCTCTCGGCGCTGATGCCCTCCGAGACGTCGTCGCAGATTTCCAACGCCACCAACGGCATTGAGCCGCCGCGCGGTTATGTCAGCATCAAGGCCTCCAAGGACGGCATCCTGCGCCAGGTGGTGCCGGAGTCCAACCGGCTGAAGGACGCCTATGAACTGTTATGGGAAATGCCCAACAACGACGGTTACCTGCATCTGGTGGGCGTCATGCAGAAGTTTGTCGACCAGGCGATTTCGGCCAATACCAACTACGATCCGTCCCGTTTCCCGGCGGGTAAAGTGCCGATGAAGCAGTTGCTGAAAGATTTGCTGACCGCGTATAAGTTCGGCGTCAAGACGCTGTATTATCAAAATACCCGCGATGGCGCCGAAGATGCGCAGGAAGATATGCAGGCCGCCGCCGAGACCGACGATTGCGAAAGCGGCGCCTGTAAGATTTAACACCGGCCGCGGGCGGCGCTGGCGCCGTCCGTGGGTAACAGGAGTGACCATGGCCTATACCACATTTTCACAGCATAAAAACAACCAGCTGCTCGAGCCGATGTTCTTCGGCCAGAACGTTAACGTGGCGCGTTACGACCAGCAAAAATACGATATTTTCGAAAAGCTGATTGAAAAACAGCTCTCCTTCTTCTGGCGGCCGGAAGAAGTGGACGTATCGCGCGATCGTATCGATTTCCAGGCGCTGCCGGAGCATGAAAAGCATATTTTCCTCAGCAACCTGAAATACCAGACCCTGCTCGACTCCATCCAGGGACGCAGCCCCAACGTGGCGCTGCTGCCGCTGATCTCCATTCCCGAGCTGGAGACCTGGGTGGAAACCTGGGCCTTTTCGGAAACCATCCATTCCCGGTCCTATACCCATATCATCCGCAATATCGTCAACGATCCGTCGCTGGTGTTCGACGATATCGTCACCAACGAGGAGATCCTCAAGCGGGCCAAGGATATTTCGGGGTACTACGACGATCTGATCGAGCTGACCGGCTATTACCATCTGCTGGGCGTCGGCACCCATCAGGTGAACGGCCGGGAAGTGACGGTTAACCTGCGCGAGCTGAAGAAAAAGCTGTATCTGTGCCTGATGAGCGTCAATGCCCTGGAGGCGGTGCGGTTTTACGTCAGCTTCGCCTGCTCCTTTGCGTTCGCCGAGCGCGAGCTGATGGAAGGCAACGCCAAGATTATCCGCCTGATCGCCCGCGACGAGGCCCTGCATCTGACCGGCACCCAGCATATGCTGAACCTGCTGCGTTCCGGCGAGGATGACCCGGAAATGGCCGAGATCGCCAAAGAATGCCAGCAGGCATGCTACGACCTGTTTGTGCTGGCGGCGGAGCAGGAAAAGGAGTGGGCCAGCTATCTGTTCCGCGACGGCTCGATGATCGGGCTGAACAAGGATATCCTGTGCCAGTATGTGGATTATATTACCAATATCCGCATGCAGGCGGTGGGCCTGGAACTGCCGTTCGCCACCCGCTCCAATCCCATCCCCTGGATCAATACCTGGCTGGTGTCCGATAACGTACAGGTGGCGCCGCAGGAGGTGGAGGTGAGCTCCTATCTTGTCGGCCAGATTGACTCCGAGGTCAACGCCGACGACCTTAGCGACTTTCAGCTGTAAGCCGCCGTGTCCCTGCCCCTGCCTATGATCACGCTGCGCCGCGATGGGACGCGCCTGGCCTGCGAGAGCCGCCACGGTTCGCTGCTGGACGCGCTGGAAGCGCACCAGGTGCCGGTGGAATCCCAGTGCCGCTCGGGTTATTGCGGCGCCTGTCGCCTGCGCCTGGCGCAGGGGCAGGTACAATATCAGCATGCTCCGCTGGCGTTTATCCGGCCCGGCGAGATCCTGCCCTGCTGCTGCCTGCCCGTGGCGGATATCGAACTGGAGCTGTAATGCCGCCGCGGGTTGCACCAGCAGCGTGCAACCTATTATTTTGTATTAAGTTATAACTTTTCGGCCTTTCCCTGGGGCCGGCCGCTGGGTATGCTGCGCCTTACCTTTTCGATTTAATCAATAAGCACGCTATGTCCCTACTCCTGAGTACCGCCCACACCGCGACGCTGGACGCCGATATGGCGCCCGAAGGCGATCCGGTATTTATCAAGAGCGCCGCTGATATCTCCCAACTGGTCAACGCCGGTACGCAAAAACGCAATCATGCCGGCATCATTATCGGCATTGCGCTGGGCGGCGTGTTCCTCGACGCCTACGATCTGGGGGCGCTGGCCTTTGGGGTCAAGGATATTACCCGCGAGTTTAACCTGACGCCGGCCGGCACCGGCATGGTGGCCTCGGCAATCACCTTCGGCGCTATCGTCGGCGCGTTTTTCGGCGGTTACCTGACCGATAAAATCGGCCGCTACCGGGTGTTTATGGCGGATATGTTCTTTTTTGTCATCGCCGCGCTGGCCTGCGCCTTTGCGCCCAACGAGTGGGTGCTGGCCGGGGCGCGGTTTGTGATGGGGCTGGGGGTCGGCATTGATTTGCCGGTGGCCATGGCCTTCCTGGCGGAGTTTTCCCGTTTGCAGGGACGGGGCAACAAGGCGGCCAGCATCGCCATGTGGTGCCCCACCTGGTATGCCGCCATCAGCGTGTCGTACCTGCTGGTGCTGCTGCTATACGGCGTGCTGCCCGCGGGGTATACCGATTGGCTATGGCGCCTGATATTGGGTTTCGGCGCCGTGCCGGCGCTGTTTATCATCGCCATTCGCAGCAAATATATGAGCGAGTCGCCGGTATGGGCGGCCAATCAGGGCGATCTGGCCGGCGCGGCGCGCATCCTCAGGCGCTCCTACGGCATTAACGCCCGGGTGGCGGCGGACGCCGGCAAGGGCCCGGCCGCCGTACCCGCGCGCCGCGCGCGTTTTCGCAATTACGGCGAACTGCTCAAAGGCATTTACCTTAAGCGCACCGTGCTGGCGACCATTATCGCCGTGGCCTCGTCTTTTGCCTATAACGCCGTGGCGTTCGGCCTGCCGGTGATCATCAGCAGTTTCCTGGCGCAGTCCATGCTGACCACGATTCTGGCGTCGCTGGCGCTGAACCTGCTGTTTGCGTTTGTCGGCGGGCTGATAGCGGTGCGCTGGGTGCCGCGTTTCGGCGCCTGGAACATGACGGTGCTGGGGTATGCCTTCCAGCTGGCGGCGCTTATCGGCCTGGCGCTGATCGGCCGGCCGGCCGACGGGCTGCACGCGGGACTGGCTATCGCCATGCTGGCGCTGTTTTTATTCGGTCAGGGCATCGGCCCCGGTTCGCACAGCATGACCTTCGCGTCGTTAAGTTATCCGACCTCGCTGCGCGGCGTTGGGGTAGGATTTAACCAGACGCTGATGCGCGCCAGCTCCACCGTTTCACTGTTCCTGTTTCCGGTCTTGGCGGCATTGCTGAATACCGGCGTGTTCTGGGTGATTGCCATCGCGCCGCTGGCCGGACTGGCGGCGCTGTTGACGATTCGCTGGGAACCGTCGGGTTATGATGTGGATGCGGAGGATTTTGCCGCCCCGCTCCGCCCCGCCGGGGATACTCAGTCGCGTTAAAACAGGGCCGTTGCCGGCGCCGGCATTGAAGCCCTGGGACGTAAAGGCGCTGCGGCACCCCGGAGACGAAGCCGCCGCGCCTTATCAGCGCGCGGCCAACACCGTGGCGATGAACGCGCGCAGGTCCGCCAACATCAGATCCGGCTGTTCCAGCGCGGCGAAATGGCCGCCCCTCTCCATGTCCGTCCAATGCACGATATTGTAGGTCTTTTCGGCAAACGAGCGTGGCGTCGGCAGAAAGACGGGATCGGGAAACGCCGCGACGCCCATCGGCGCCTGGACGCGGGTTCCGGCCGGGAACCGATCCGCGCCTTCCAGGCGCTTGCCATGGTAAATCCACATTGCCGTGACCGCCGCCGGCGTCGCGATATACAGCATGATATTGGTGAGCAACTCCTCTTCCGAGTATGTGCTCCAGATGTCCGGACCGCCGTCGGCCGTCGTCGGCAGATCCGACCATTTACCGAATTTTTCGAGTATCCAGCCGGCCGCGCCGACCGGGCTGTCGGCCAGCGCGACGCCCAGTGTCTGCGGGCGCGTCTCCTGCTCGTGATTATAGCCCGTCTCCCAATCGAGGATCGCGGCGCGGCGGGAGAACAGATCCTTTTCCTCCGGCGTGGTGGGAACGCTATCCCCGGCGAAGATGCTCACCATATTGATATGGAAACCGAGCAGCGCGTCCGGCCGCGCGTACGCCAGCCAGCTGGCGATATGCGCCCCCCAATCGCCCCCTTGGACGAAGTAGCGCGCCTGGCCGAACAAGCGCGTCATCAGCCCGTGCATAAGCTCGGCCGACCGGCGCGGCCCGATAACGCCGGTGATGGGGTTCGAGAAGGCAAAGCCTGGGAGCGAGGGAACGATGACATCGTGCCCATCGGCGGCAAGCGGCGCCAGCAGCCGCTCGAACTCCAGATACGAGCCCGGCCAGCCGTGCAGGAGGAGTACGGGGGGCTTGGACCCGTCTCCCTTCACATGGACGAAATGGATATGCTCGCCTTCGACAACCGTCGTGAAATTGGGGAGCTGGTTGATGCGCCGCTCCACCTCGCGCCACTGATAGCTGTCCCGCCAGTAGGCGACGAGCCGTTTGAGGTCGCCGATGCCGACGCCCGCCGACCAACCGCCCGCATCCGCCAGCAAATGCCAGTCATAACCTTCGACTTTCGCCCTGATCGCGGCGAGCCGCTGGTCAGGAATATGTATCTGGTAAGGTGAAACCATAGTCCTCTCCTCATGGGTGCCGTAGATTGCACAGAGATGGGGATAGCGTTGAGCTTCAACCGCAGCGGCCACGGTTAAAAGGCATTGCACTCCCTTATGCAAAGATAGACTCACGCCATGCGGACGTCTATGCTATGAATTTGCTCAATTCTTTTGCGTAAAACGCACAGGTGGTATTTATGGCCCTGGCCGGCGATCTGGAAATCTTCGTGCTCGTCGCGGAGGAAGGCGGTTTTTCGGCGGCGGGACGCCGGCTGAAGGTGGCGCCGTCTTCAATCGCGCGGGTCATCGACCGCATCGAAGCACGGCTTGGCGTTCGCCTGCTGCTGCGAACCACGCGCTCGCTGATACTCACGCCCGAGGGCATGACTTATCTGGCGTCTGCCCGGCGCATCATCGCGGATCTGAAGGAAACCGAGCAGTCCATTGCGAATCAGAGTTCCCCCAGGGGGCGTCTGCGGATTTGTCTGTCGCTGCAGTATGGAAAAATGTTCGTCGTACCGCTTCTTCGCGCGTTCATGCAGCAATACCCCGGCATCCTGCTGGAAATCATTGCCACCGACGCCGTCGTGGACATCGCCGCGGGCCAGGCGGACGTTGCAGTGCGGCTGGGGCCGCTGCCCGACGGACTGCTTACCGCCCGCCGGCTTGGCGTCACCCATAAGGTCATCGTGGCGTCTCCGGACTATCTCGCACGTCGCGGCACGCCGGCGGTTCCGGAGGATCTCTACCATCACGATTGTATTGGCTTCAACTTCAAACGCGCCGCGCCAACGTGGCCGTTTCGCAAAGACGGCCGCGATTATTCATTGCCGATCACGGGCTGCGTGGAAACGAATAATGGCGATACGGAAGGCCAACTGGCCCTCGAAGGGATCGGGATCGCGCGTGTTTGCGCCGAGACGGTGGCAGACGCCATCCAGGCAGGCAGGCTCGTGCCTATCCTCGACGCGTTCAATCCCGGCGATGGTGAGGAGGTGCATGCGGTATTCGTGGGCGGAGCGCACACACCGGCCAGGGTGCGTTGCTTCGTCGATTACCTCGTTGGGCGGCTGTGCGCATCGCCTGCGCAACCGTGATTACAGCCACGCCTTGACGGGGGAGAGCAGCCGGGGTGTGCCTGGTCCGACGTTAACGCCAGACCGGAGGCCCGCCGTGATGCCGATTACCGCCCGCGGCGCTTACGCCAGGGTTGCGGCGATGCGTATCCAGCCGTGCTCGCCGTAGACCGGCCAGCCGTTCAGCCAACGTCTGAGCATATTCAGCGCCATCAGCGACACCATTTCCTGGCGGGTTTTCAGGCCGTGGCGCTGTATGCTGACGGCGAACACCACCGTTTGGGCGTAATCGCCGTCCGGCGTGTGCAGCGCCAGGCTCAGGCTGTCCTGCGCCATATCGCCGACCACCAGCGCAAGCTGCGTGCCGTGACGCGCCGCCAGCCCTTGCGCCTGCCGGGCCAGCTTTCGCAAAAGCGACTGGGCGTCGTGGGCCGGGGGGGCATCCGCCGCGCTTAGGTGCCCGGAGAAGGTGTCGCCATCGGCAGTACCGGCGATCTCAGGGCCGGGGGCCTCCAGCCATTCGCCGCCCTTGACCGGCATGCCCGCGCTCTGGCATTGCCAGGTCAGCAGTCCGGCGGTAAAACGTTCGCCGATGGCCAGGGTCAGCGGACGCTGATGCAGACGTTGCGCCAGCTGGGTCGGCAGATCGTCGGTACCTTCAAAAATAGCGCTTTCACCGGCCACCGCGCGCACTTTTTGCCAGGCCAATTCCATGGCGTCGCGCTCATGGGCCGGGCCGGTCAGTTTTAATTCGATAATCGGCATTGAGGATCGGTAGCCCAGCACCACCTCTTCCGGCAGCGTCATGTCGTCAAGCTGGCTCGCCAGCTCGCTTTCCGCACGGCCGAAGGTGGTGAGACGCAGGCACAGCGGCGGATCCGGCAGATCGAAACGTTCGCGCAGGCGCGGCACGATTTGCTGCTCGACCATCACCTTGAACTCCGACGGCACGCCGGGAGTAAAAAACATCAGGCAGCGGTTAAGCTGCAGGGCAAAACCGCAGGCGGTGCCCACCGGATTATCGATCATCTCGGCATTGGCGGGAATTTGCGCCTGCTTGCGGTTGCTCGGCGCCATCACCCGGCCGCGTTCGGCGAAAAAGGCTTCGATTTTCGCCAGCCATTCGGGATGTTCGATCAGTTCCTCGCCGGTGGCGGTGGCGGCGGCCAGCGCGCTGAGATCGTCGCTGGTCGGCCCCAGGCCGCCGTTGACGATCATGATATCGGCGCGCAGGCTGCGCTCGGTCAGCGCCGCCACCAAGGCGGAGAGGTTGTCGCCTACGGTCATGCGCGCGCTCATCGGCAGCCCCTGCTCAAACAAATAGTTCGCCAGCCAGGCCGCATTGGTATCGAGAATCTGTCCATGCAGCACTTCGTCGCCGGTGCACAGCATTTCTACCCTAAGCATGCTTCTCTCCTCTCATCTTTATACCGCCACTTTAGAAAGCCGGACCGACAAACACAACCTTTCTTTAGGGATTTAACGCGAATTGCGCCTGCGCCAGCCGGGTAAGCTGGCTGCGCGGGATTTTTATGCCGCCGGCGTCCAGCTTGTCCGGCAGCACCTGGCGCAGGGCAAGATAGGCGATCGGGCGCTGCCACGGCGCCAGCTGCGGCTCCAGCCAGGCGCGCAGCTCGGGAAAAGGCGCATCGGCCTCCAGCACCGCCACCGGCCGCTGGCCGTACTCCCCGTCGTCCACCGGCACCACAAACGACTGGCGCACGGCGGGATGGGCGGCCAGGATGCGTTCGATATCCTCCGGCTGTACCCCTTCGCCGCCGCAAAAAAAGACATTATCCAGCCGGCCGCTGATATGCAGTTCGCCGTCGACAAACCGGCCGCCGTCGCGGGTATGAAACCAGCCGTCGTCATCGGCCAGCTTCAGCAACCGGCCCTGCTGCCAGTAACCCGCGGCCATGCTGCTGCCGCGCAGCCACACTTCACCGTCCACCAGCCGCAGTTCGCGGCCGTCCAGGGGCGAACCGACGCCGCCCGAGGCATCGGCGCGCTTGGCGCAGACGGTGGAGGCAAACTCCGTCAGGCCGTAGCCGCACCAGCAGCGCACGCCGAGCGCTTCCGCCCGGCGGGTCAGCTCAAGGGGGATCATCGCGCCGCCCAGCAGCACATCCTGCAGGCTAAGCCGCGCGGGGTCACCCTGCAGCAGACGCCACAGCTGCGTCGGCACCAGCGAGGCGTGGGTGCATCCGGCCAGCGCCCGTTCCAGCGGCTGGTCCCGGGCCAGCGCCAGCGTGGCGCCCACCGCCAGCCAGCGCCAGACGATGCCTTGCCCGGAAACATGGCACAGCGGCAGCGACAACAGCCAGCGATGGCGGTTCTGGAAAGCCATCAGCCGCGTGACGCCCCGGGCGCTGGCCAGGTGCGCGGCGTAGGTATGGGCCGCCGCCTTGGGCAGGCCGCTGGAACCGGAAGTCAGCGTCAGGGTCGCCAGCCGGTTAACCTGCCAGGACACCATCGGCGCGGCGGCGGCGGCGGAGTCGGCGTCGATTATCGTTAACGGCGCGATGGTCCCGGGCCAGGGCAGGCCGCGCGCGCACCAGCCAAAATCCATATTCAGCGTCGGCAGGCGCTGCGCCAGCAGTTCGGCCGGCAACAGGGGATTCAGGGGAAGAACCCGCGCGCCGCATTGCAGCGCGGCCAGATACGCCAGCAGCAGATCCAGGCTGTTTTTACCGCGCAACGCCACTCCGCAGCCCACCGTGACGCCCGCCCGCTGCCAGGCGGCGGCCATCTGGTCGACGCGCATCACCAGGTTGCGCCAGCTCCAGTCGGCGTCGTCGGCGCGCAGCGCAATACTGTGCGGCGTCTGCTGCGCCCAATGGTGCCAGGGCCAGGTAGCGAAAGTCATCATGATTGCATCTTCATAGTAAGCCGGTCCGGAGATTGCCTTAAAGGCGGCGGGCCGTCGGCTCCAGTCGTGTTTGAGAGAGTTGCCCGGCGGTGCATAACGGCAGCGGGCTGCCGGACCAGGGACGGATCAGCTGCGAATGCATCAGCGTAAGGGTATCCAGGCCGGGCTGGATACCCGGCGTCAGCCAGGCGGCCAGGCGCGAAAGCTGCGTCAGGCCCAGGCTGGACTCGATGGCCGAACTGATAACCGCCGTCAGTCCCTCCCGGTGCGCCTGGGCAACCAGCGCGCGACAGCGCGCCAGGCTGCCGGTGAGCGTGGGTTTGATGACCGCCGCCGCCACGCCCTGCTGGGCGCGGAGTTGAAAATCCGGCTCGCGCAGGCTTTCATCCCAGGCAATCGCGATGCCGGTATCGCGGGCAAAGGCCAGCGATTGCGCCGGCGTGGCGCAGGGTTCTTCCAGAAAATCGATACGCGCGATAAGGGAGGGGTCAAGATAGCGGGCAAAGCCGGCGGCCTTGGCCGGGGTCCAGCTGCGGTTGGCGTCCAGCCGCACATGCAGATCCGGCACCGCTTCCAGCAGCAGGTTGACCATGACGGCGTCGCGGATCGCTTCATACATGCCGACCTTGATCTTGGCAATCTTCCTGCCGGGCAACGCCGCGAGCATCGGTATCAGCCTATCGGGATCGCCGGTGCACAGCGGCACGGTCTGATAAGGCGCCGCGTCGGGCAGTTCACCCGCCAGCTCGGCCAGGGCCATGCTGATGCCGAACGCCACCGACGGCGCCGCGGGGCCGGAAGCCAACGCCAGACCGCCGCCGTCCGCCGCCGCGTCCTCGCCGTCGACCCAGCGCCGCAGCAGCTCCAGCGCCGACGCCTCCGCCTCGATCAGCGTTTCGCGGCTGAAGCCGGGCAGCGGCGCGATTTCCCCCAGGCCATCACGGCCGTCGCACTCCAGCCGCACCACCAGGCCGTCACGGCTTTTCAGGCGCTGGTTGCGCAGCACCACGCCGGCTTCCATCGGCAGGCTGTAGCGGTAGATCGTTGCGCTGCGCATCAGGGGTTCCGCTTGAATTTGCTGAAGTCGGGCTGGCGTTTCTCAACGAACGCATTGCGCCCTTCCTGCCCTTCCTCCGTCATGTAAAACAGCATGGTGGCGTTGCCCGCCAGCTCCTGCAGCCCCGCCTGGCCGTCACAGTCCGCATTCAGCGCGGCCTTCAGGCAGCGCAGCGCCATCGGACTGTTCTGCAGCATTTCCCGGCACCAGCGTACGGTTTCCTTCTCCAGGTCGGCCAGCGGCACAACGGTATTGACCAGCCCCATGTCCAGCGCCTGCCGCGCATCGTACTGCCGGCAAAGGAACCAGATTTCCCGGGCTTTTTTCTGGCCGACGATGCGCGCCATATAGGCCGCGCCCCAGCCGCCGTCGAAGGAGCCGACTTTAGGCCCGGTCTGGCCGAATACCGCATTGTCCGCCGCCAGGGTCAGGTCGCACATCATGTGCAGCACATGGCCGCCGCCGATGGCGAAACCCGCCACCATCGCCACCACCGGTTTCGGGCAGGTGCGGATCTGGCGCTGGAAGTCCAGCACGTTAAGATGATGCACGCCGCTGTCGTCCTTATAACCGCCGTAGTCGCCGCGCACCTTCTGGTCGCCGCCGGAACAGAACGCCTTATCTCCTTCGCCGGTAAGAATAATCACGCCGATGCCTTCGTCGTAACGGGCGTCGGCCATGGCCTGGATCATTTCTTTGACCGTCAGCGGCCGGAACGCATTACGTACCTGGGGCCGGTTGATGGTAATCCGGGCGATGCCGTCGGCGGACTTATGATAGCGGATATCCTCGAAATCGCCGCTGCAATCGCGCCAATCGATAGGGGCGTACCACTGGTCTTCGCTGGGTTTAAGCATAAAACATTCCTTTAATGAAACGGAGCTAGCAGGGTGAGCAGTTGGCCGGCAAAAGCCGGCGGGTTGGCCCGGTGGGCATTGTGGCCGGCGCCGGGCACCGGGACCAGGGGCAATGCCGCCCCACGGGCCAGGGCGGTAAATTTGCCGTCGTGTTCGCCGCACAGGTAACCGAACGGCAGGTCCAGCGCGCGCAACCGCGCCGCCAGATCGGGCTGCCGCGCCAGCGAGGTGGCCAGGAGCATGGCCGCGACAGCCGCGCCGTCATTGGCGGCGCGCAGCGCGACCAGCTGCCGGCGCGCGTCGTCGGACAAATCGCCGAACACCGGCTGGCGGTACCAGTCGGCCAGTACCGCGGTTATCGGCTGCCGGCTGAAGCGCCGTGCCCACAGGCCGTCGTGGCGCAGACGGTCCGCGCGCTCCCGCCGGTGCGCCAGGCCGGGATGGGCGCCTTCGACAAACAGTCCGCACAGCCCCTCTTGACCGTTCGCGCCGGCGGCGCCGGGGATATTACCCGCGCCACACCGTCCCCGGCAGGCATGGTAGAGCGCAATGCGCCCGCCCAGGGAATAACCGATAAGAATATAGCGGGTGATGCCCAGCGCGGCCAGCGTATGCGCAAGCCCGGCGGACACCGCGGCAAAGTCCAGCCCGGCCGTCTGTCGCGGGGCGCCGCCATCAGCCGCCTGCTCGCGGTGAAGCGCGCACGCCGGCGCACGGGCAGCGCCCGCATCGGGCCCATGCCCCGGCAGGTTGAGCGTCGCCAGGGACCAGTCGCTGAAATAAGGCAGTACCGGCGACCAGTCGTCGCCGCTGCCCAGCAGGCCGTGCAGCCAGACCAGCCACGGCCGGCAGGGATCGCCCCGGCGCAGGCGGCTTACCGTCCAGCCGGCGCCCTTCCCCGGCCCGACGGGAATGCCGATTGCCGCAGGCGGCAGTGGAGCATGGCGGTTCATGGCCTGGCCATCCCGGCCACCAATTGGCGAAAAACATCCGCGCCCTCCCGGGGCGGCACCGCCAGCTCCAGCAGCGTGGCCGCCCCGCCCCCAGGCCGGCGCCAGGCGCGCTGAACGCAGTCGCGCAGTTCAGCGGCGTTCCCGGGCCGCAGGTAATCCAGCCCGAACAGCGCCGCCGCGTGGCGAAACTCCACCTGCTGCGGCATCACGTAAAAACGCTCGCGCACCGCTTCCGGCGTCGGCAATAACGAAAAAATCTGGCCGCCGTTATTATTGATCACCACGATCACCACCGGCGCCGTGGTATGACGAAACAGCGCCAGGGCATTCAGGTCGTAAAGCGCCGATAGATCGCCCACCAGCGCAAGCAGCGGCCGGTCGCCGGCGCGCTGTACGCCGGCGGCGGTGGCCAGCAGGCCGTCGATGCCGCTGGCTCCGCGGTTACCATATACCGGGTAACCCGCCGGCAGTTGGGCCAGCGCATCCACCAGCCGTATCGTCAGGCTGTTGCCCAGGAACAGCGCGCCGCCCGCGGGCAGCAGATCGTTAAGATGGCAGGCCAGCTGGGCTTCGCCCAGGCCGTCGGCAAGCGCCGCCCGGATGCGATCCCGCGCCAGCGCGGCGAATCCGGCCAGTTCAGGGGCCCAGGGAGCCTGCGTGCGCGCGGGATGATCGCCAAGCCACGCGCCGATGGGCGCACTGATGCGCCGCCCCCGGTGATGGGCCGGATCGAGGCGGCCCGGCAGCGGGTCGACCAGCCAGTACTCCGCCGGGCGGCACTGCTCCTGCCATTGCAGCAGCCGTTTACCGGTCAGGCTGCCGCCGAACTGGATCACCAGCTCAGCCTGATCCAGCACCCGACGCGCCTCGGGATGGGCCAGCCAGAGATCGGCATAAGGCAGCGGCTGGCCGGTCTGCGACAGCACATCGCCAATCAGCGGCCAGCCGAGCGCGGCCGCCCATGCCGCCAGGCGCGCTCCCTGTTCGCAGGGGATGCGCCCGGCAATCACCACCCCTTTACGCGTGCGCCACTGCGCCCAGTCCGGCACGGCGGCGGGCGCGGCGGGCAGCGGAAGCGCCAGCCAGGGGCCGGCGTCCTGCCACCAGTCGCCGAGCGCGCGCGACCAAGCGTCGTCGCCATTTTCGTCTGGGCCATAGAGCGGTTCAGCGAACGGGCAGTTAATATGCACCGCGCCCGGCGCCGGGTCCGCCAGCGCCCGATCCAGGGTGGAAACCAGCCAGCGCGCAGGGATATCCGGCGTCGGGCGCGGCAGATCCACGCGCTGGACGGCAAAACCGGCAAACAGTCCCGGCTGGCGGATAGCCTGGTTGGCGCCGCAGTCGATAAGCTCCGGCGGCCGATCGGCGGTCAGCATAATCAGCTTTTCCCCGGTCAGGCTGGCTTCGATCACCGCCGGGTACAGATTGGCCGCCGCGGTGCCGGACGTAACGATCACCGCCACCGGCCCGCGCGCCGCCTTGGCCAGGCCGAGGGCCAGATGCCCCAGCCCGCGCTCGTCGAAATGGGTATGGCACAGGATGGACGGATGTTCCGCCGCCGCCAGGGTCAGGGGGGTGGAGCGTGAGCCGGGCGCGATACAGATATGCCCTACCCCATGGCGGGTGAGGGTTTCCAGCAGCACCCTGGCCCAGCGCCGGTTAAATTGTGAAGACATGTCTGGCAAAACGGATGTAGTCATGGAACCTTCTGTCAGTGCGCGTCTGAACCCATGCGTGATCGGCGGATAACCCCGGCGGCGCGGATGCCGATCAATAACGGCTCCGGCATTATATTTTGTTTCAGCCGCGGGATGTTGATATAGAACCGGATTCCCTTAATTCGGCGCGACGGCTTGGTCGCCGGTAAACAGGGTCCTGAGCCCGGCGGCCTTGTTGTTCACTTCCTGCCATTCCCGATCCGCATCCGATCCCTCGACAATGCCTGCCCCGGCATAAAGCCAGAGCGACTCCCGCTCCATCAGCGCACAGCGCAGGGTCACGCAAAATTCCGTCTGCGCATCCGAGAGATAGCCGGCCGAGCCCGCATACCATTGCCGGTCGAACGGCTCGTGGCGGGCGATAAAGGCGCGGGCGACGTCGCGCGGCAACCCCGCCACCGCGGCGGTGGGCTGCAGCATGGCCAGACAGCGGACATCATCGCGGCAGTCCAGGCGCGCAGTAATGGCGCGGCGCAAATGCTGCACGGTGCGCAGCCGCACGATCTCCGGCGGCATGACGTCGAGCGTCACCGCCGCCTCCTGCAGCCGCTGGCAAATATCGTCGACCACCAGCAGGTTTTCCCGCTGGTTTTTATCATCGTTCATCAGCCAGCGCGCCAGTTGCCCGGCATTGGCCGTGGGGCTCCGGGTAGCCACCGTGCCGGCCAGCGCCTCGGTATCCAGCATTTCCTGGCGCCGCAGGTAAAGCCGCTCGGGACTGGAGCCCAAAAACGCCCGCTGCGCCGACCAGGCCAGCATATAGTGATAGCAATCGAGATTGACCCGACGGCTGGCCGCCATCAGGGCGTGAGGGTCGAGGTGGCCTTTAAAGCCGAGCCGGGTGCGGCGGGCCAACACCACCTTGGTTAATCCGCCCTGGCCAAAGGCGGCCAGGGCCTGGGAGACCATCATTCGCCAACGGGCGTGTTCCGGCTCGTGCACCTCTTCGCGCAGTTGCGCCGACCAGGGCGCCAGGGGTGCTGCGGGCGCGGCCTGCTGCAGCCAGGCCAGGCACCGCCTGGCGTCGTCGCGCAGGGAAACATCGCTTGCCAGGTTCAGCACCAGCCGGTGTGACGCCCCGTCGCGCTCCCAGGTCAGGCGCGGCAAAAACAGGCAGCTTTCCGGCTCGCCGCCGCGGCCGGCGCCGTTGTCATCATCGCCGGCGTCGCTATCGTCTTCACCGCCGAAGGCATTGATGCCCCAAAGGCGCAGCGCAGGCCAGGCCGTGCTATGGGCCGCCATAAAGTCCCGCGCCTTGCTCAGGCGATCGAAGATGCGCAGGCCGCCGCCTGCCGCCGCTTCCTGCGCGCCGTCGCGATGCTGCCAGTAGAATTGGGGATACAGCGGGGTGGCATGCAGCCAGTCAAGCATCGGCACATGGCTGCCGGGAGTCCAGGGAAGCGCAATCTGATACAGGCCGGGCCCAGCGGAGATGCCGGCATCAATATGCTGTTGCAGCGCCGAGTTGAGTAACGTCAGCATAGAGACCCCTACCCCAAGACCTAATTAAGAGTATGGATTATACGGTTTACGGAAGCAAAAACGAAAGATTAGCGCAATTAAGTATGATGAATGGCGTAATAAATAGCATGACTTGTTCATTCCCGCCGGCGCGGCGGCGGAAAATACCGGCTGGTGAGCGCGCCAGCCGGATAACTTGGCACAGAAACCTTAGCGACGGGCCAGCAGCAGCCCGAACACCAGGCCGACGGACGCCCCGATACCGACACCGTGCCAGGGATTTTCCTGCACATAGTCATCGGCGCGGTAAACCGCCTGTTTGGCCCGGTAATAGTAATTATCGGACGCATGGCTGATGCGTTTTTTAACTTCTTCCAGCGCCGCTTCGGCACGGGTTTTTAGCTCAACATATTTTTGATCCGCCTTGTCGCCGGAATAGGCCAGCACTTCCTCCAGCGTCTCGGACAGCAACTGCACGTCATCATCAACATGAGTTTCATGCGGTTGGATGGGATCTGTCGGGGTTACCATAATTGTTCTCCGTGTTCTGATGAAAGACCGTCACTCTAACTATAGTCATAAATTGCGCGTCCTGGCGAACAATTACGGGCAGATCATTCTTAAAATCAATTCGCTACCGCCGGCTTCGCGGCCGATGCCTGCGGATCGAGGGAGCGGATATAATCCGCCAGTCCCTGGATATCGCCATCGCTCAGCGCCGCCTTGGCCCGCTGCTCCGCGCCGCTGGTGGCAATCTTGCCGTCCCGGCGGTCGGTGAGCGCGCTTACCAGCTGTTCGCGGCTTAAGGTTATCAGCGGCGGCGCTTTGCCGAACGCCGCCCGGTCGGCCTTGCGGCCATGACAATCGGCGCAGCCCTGGGCATATTTTTGCGCCCCGTCCGCGGCGTCCGCCAGCGCCGTACCGCTGACGCAGAGTAATAACATGCCCAGCATAAGCTTCTTCATGATTTATCCCGTTGTGCATTTTGGAACATCGCGACGAGTGCCGGCTCGCCCTGCAAACCCTGATGCGCCTCCAGCACGGTGCCCCCGGCGCTAAGCAGGTAGGACGTCGGCGTGCCGATCACCTGGTAACGCTCCCTGGTGATGCCCAGCTGATCGCGCACCACCGGATAATGGATCTGCAGCGCGGCCAGGAAAGGCGCGATATCGGTCTGCTGCGGATCGGTGTTCACCGCCACCACCACCAGCCGATCGCCGTAGACGTCGGTGAGCTTTTGCAGCAGTTTCATATCCGCCGCGCAGCCGCCGCAGTCGGAGGACCAAAACGTCAGGTACACCGGCTTGCCGCGCCATTGATCGAGCGCCGCCGGCTGGCCGTTGAGATCGAACGCCGCCAGTTTCGGCGCCGGCGCGCCGATGGCCACCTGCTGCTCTTTACATCCCGCCAGGGCGGCAAGCAGGGCCAGCGCGCAAAACAACCTAACCACGGGATGCCAGCTCATGATGATTTCGCTCCTCGCCCAGGAATTTACCGTGCTGCAAACGGATGATACGATCGGCGAAACGGCCCAGTTCGGGGTTATGGGTGACCATAACGATGGTGCGGCCCTGGCGATGCAGATCGGTCAGCAGGTCCAGCACCCGTTGCTCATTTTCCTCATCCAGGTTGCCGGTCGGCTCGTCGGCGAAGATCACCGGCGGCTCGTTGACCAGCGCCCGGGCGATACACACGCGCTGCTGCTCCCCGCCGGAAAGCTGGCTGGGCAGATGGCCGACGCGTTCGCCCAGGCCGACCCGGTCGAGCACGGCGCGGGCGGCGCCTTCATCCACCACGCTATGATAATGCTGCGCGAGCATGACGTTTTCCAGCGCGGTCAGGAACGGGATCAGGTGGAATTGCTGGAATACCAGGCCGATTTTGTCGGCGCGGAAATTGCGCCGCCCCTCCTCGTCCAGCGCGGCGGCGTCGACGCCATCCAGCAACACCTGGCCTTCGCTCACGGTATCCAGGCAAGTGAGGATATTCATCAGGGTGGTCTTGCCGGAGCCGGAAGCGCCCATAAAGGCCACGAACTCCCCGCGGCGGATGCGGATGTTGATATCATCCAGCGCCGTGACCTTGCCGAAGCGTTTATACAGGCCGCGGGTCTCAATCACATATTCCGCCGCGGGCTGCGGCTGTATCAACCGGATAGGTGATGCCATGGTTATTCTCCTTTCAGGACCAGCGCCGGTTCGACATGCAGCGCACGCCGTACCGGCACGATGGCCGCCACCGCCGCCACCAGCAGGGATAACGCCAGCGTCAGTGGAAAAACAGGGGCGCGCAGGGCAATGGCGGCGTTAAACACCGCATGTCCCAGCACCTGCGCCAGTATAAAGCCGAACACGCTGCCCACCAGCACCGCCGCCAGGGCGATGATGCCGGTTTCCGCCAGCATTTGCCGGCTGATATCCGCGGCGCTGGCGCCCAGCGCCTTTTGCAGGGCAAACTCGCGCGAGCGCTCGCCGACGATGGCCATCAGGGTGGTATTGACGCACAGCGACGACAAAATCAGGATCACCGCCGACACCAGTCCCATCAGCCCTTTGATCTTATCTAGCACCTGGCCTTCGGAGGCGGAAACCTTGAGGATCGGCCGCACGTCCAGGTCGGGATACTGCTGCTGCAAGCGGGCGGCAAAGGCGTCCACCTGACCGATATCGTTATTGACGCTCAGCATGGCGTTACTGATGGCGCCGGGCTGATGCAGCCATTTCTGCGCCAGCTCCAGGTTGACGATCAGCATATTATCGGTGGCGTCCCCGGCTTCGACCACGCCCTTGATAATCAGGCTCTGGCGCTGCTGGCCGTCAACCAGGGTTACCCGATCGCCTACCTTCAGGTGCAGGCGATCGGCCAGTTTCACGCCGATCATCGCATGCCGGTCGTCAAAGCTGACGCCAATCCAGTCGCCCTTGACCTGCCAATAGGGCACCAGCTGTTGCAGCGACTCGAACCAGACGCCCATCACCACCACTTTTTCCAGTTCAGTGCGGGCCATACCGTACAAATACGGGCTGGACGCATTGATAAGCCCCTTGGGCGCCTGATCCAGAATCGGCTGCAGTGTGGCCGCCGGCAGGCTGTTGCCATGGCCGGGACCAAGGTAAAAATTGGCGCCGAAGGTGCGCAGCTCCTGGCTCATCTTGGCGTTGATATCAAAATAGACCGAGGCCATGGCGGTCACGATGGCCGCGCCCACCGTCAGGGCGGCGAACACCACCGCCACCCGTTGCAGCCGCAACCGCAGCGCCCGCACCACCAGCAGCCAGAACATATTGTTCATCAGTCCCGACGGACGTTTGGCGCGCCGTCCGCCCCGGCCCGGCGCCGCGGCCACGATGTTAATTGCCATACAGCACCTCCACCGGATACAGTTTGGCGATGCGCCTGGCCGGGAACCAGGTGCCGATCACGGCAATCAGGATGGCGATCACCAGCACGCTCGGCACCACAATCCAGGCAAAACTCAGCGGCACGCCGAACAGCATCAGGCCGATGGCTTTCGCCAGTCCCCAGCCGGCAACGCAGCCCAGCAATCCGCCCAGGGCGCCGCTCATTACCGCTTCCAGGTAAAACAGCAGCATAATTTGCCACTGGCGGGCGCCGAGGGCCTTCATCAGGCCAATCTCCCGCCCGCGCTCCATAATGGTGCTGGTCATCAGCGAGGCGATGCCCATGGCCGATGCCGCCAGCGCCGCCAGGGTGACCACCGCCAGCAGCAGCTGGATTTTTTCAATCACCACGCCTTCGGATGCCGCCACCTGCCAGATAGGATGCACCACCGATCCGGAAATCGCCTCTTCCAACTGATGGGAAATCGACGACACAAAAGCGGTGCAATACCACAGATCGTATTCTTCCGCCGTCAGTCCGTCGAGATTATCCCTGGCCCGGCGGGAAAGATCGTTTTCCGGCACCGTCAGCGCCGAGACCCGTACCGCCTGCACTTTGCCGGGCAGGCCGAGCAGTTGCTGCACCGTGGCCAGGGGCATCACCAGACGGCCTTCCTCATCGCCGCCGCTGGCGAGCACGCCGCTGATGCGCACGCTGGCCCGGCCGTGCGGTCCGTCCAGCGTCACTACGTCGCCGGGCCGCCAGCCATGGCGCTGCGCCAACTGCTTGCCCGCCAGCGCTTCGGGCGGTTGCTCCCGCGTTACCGGTTCATGGGGATATTGACCGGTAACCCGCCAATAGGGGCTGATAATTTGCTGCCCGGTATGAAAATCCGTTTCATCGGGCACATTCACCGGCTGCGAGAAAAAGGTGCCCAGCACCGGCACCGGCGCGCCGTTGACCAGCACTTCGCCGCCAAGCAGCGGGGCAAAGCCGATGATATTGTTGCGCCAGAAGATATCCTTGATATTGGGCAATTCGGACTCGTCGATCAGATCCTGCCCCGACAGGGGAGCGCCCCGCTCGCCAAACAGCGCGGGCAGCGCCGCCTGGCCCGCCGGTTCAATCAGGATATTGGCGCCATAGGATTTCAGCTCGCGCGCCATCTTGTCGCCGATATCGATGGAGACCGCCAGCAGCGCCGAAATCAACCCGGCGGCCAGGAACACCGTTAATACCGCCAGGGACTTGCGCCGGATATTCCTGCACCAGGACTGCCGTAACATACGCCACAACATAAGCTACTCGCCCTCCGCTTCGTCGCTGCCGGCGGCGGCGGCCGGCACGAACTGCGCCGGCTGCGCGCGGAAACGATTGTAAGTGTCTTCACTGGCAAAAAAGTACATTTTGCCGCCGTAACTGTATTTATGGGAGGCGCTGACATTGGTCAGTTTGCTGCCGTCCACCGGATCGGTCACCTGCAGGGTGAGCACGGTGGTAAAATAGTTGACCCCCGCCACCAGCGCCGCTTTGCCGATGGTCAGCTCATGGTCGTCGTTGCGCCAGTTGTCAATGGGTATGGGATTGCAGCCGCCCGCCTTGCCGATGGAGGGGATAAAAATATGCACTCCGCAGGCCACGCACACCACCTGGTTGCCTTCCATCACATACCCCTGGTCGCCGCACAGCAGGCAGGCGTCGAACACCACGCCGAGGCGCAGGCGATCGGGATAACGGTTAATCACCAGGAAACGCACCGCCTTGCCGTCCTCGGCCACCCAGACGAAACGATGCAGCTTGCCGTCGCGCACCTGTTCGAGTGGAATATGAACCTGGCCGTCGGCGCCCAGGGTCACGGGCACCGCTTCCGACAGGCGCGGCGGCTGCGAGGCCACCAAATCCCAATACAGCTGCGCGGCCACCACCACCAGCAGCGCGGCCAGCAGCGTTGCGGCGGTACGCCGGGCATTGCGATAGCGCGCGATGGCCTTGCGGCGCGCGATAGGCTCCACCTGGCGGCGATATCCGCCGCGCAGGCGCAGCAGCGGCGCAATAAAGCCCGCCAGCAGCGCCGCCATCAGCAAGGCGCTGATATAGTTGAGCCAGGGGTTGCTGTTGGTGACGTTGGACACAAAACTCAGCCGCGGCTTGGTCAGCCCGAGGACGTCCAGTTTCATCAACAGTAGCGTCGCCTGGCCGCACAACGGCAGCAACAACAGCAGCGCCAGCGCCAGCAGCAGCGGCCAGCGCCACGCCGGCAGGCGCTTCACCAGCATCGCCATCAGCACCGCGCACAGCGCCAGTAACGCGACGGCCAATACCACCGCGCTCAGATTAAGTAATAAATCGGTGTTGATGACGCCCGTGGGCGTCAACGCGCTTAAATTGGGATCGTTGCTCCAGTGCAGCGCCGCGCCGGCCACCAGCAGGCCTTGCCAGCAGTAGCCCACCCTGGCGGAAACGGAAAATTGGCAGGCCAGGAACACTACCAGCCCCGCCAGTTGCAAGAAAACCAGCGTGAGCTGCACCGATTGGCCGCCTGGCAGGCGCACGCCCGCCAGGGTACCGGCCGCCAGCGCCAGCAGGTTGACCCATACCAGCGCGCGCACCGATGGCGCGGGGCGGTTAGCCCAGTTTAATCCGCATAGCAGTGTCACCGGCAGGAAAGCTTGCAAGGCGGTAACAAAAAAATAATTCATGACGACGACTCAGAACCGGAAACACTTCGTCATGCAGCGCTCCGGCAGGCCGCTGCGACAAGAGCCAATACCGCCACGGCCGCCAGGCAGCCGTGGCGCGGCGGATTTATTTCAGGCCGATATATTTAAAATCGTAGCTGACGTCGAATGGCTTCCACCAGCGGCCCACGCCGGTTTCAGCGTCGGTATGGCGATGAAGGCCGGCTTTTGACGGCGGTTCGATATGGAAGGTCACTTTGTAGTTGCCCACGCCCATCATTTTCACATTCTGGCCGTAATGCGGACCGTCGCTGGCGACCATCGGCATAAAGGTGCCTTCCTGTTTGTCGCCGGAATCGGTGTTGACCAGCGTGTAGCTGATGGTCAGGTACGGCATCCATTCGCCGGCGCCGAAACCGTTTTTGTTTCCTTCCACCGCGTGGATATCGGCTTCTAGATGAACATCGGCCTTGGCTGCGGGTAAACCCATGCCGCGCGGTTCCATATCGATAGGCTGTAAATAGACCGCAGCAATCTGCATTTCATTCATGGTGACGGTTTCACCCGCCGGATGCTCGGCCGCAAACACGGCCGGGGCGCAGGTCATACCGGCAACGGCCATCACGGCCGCCAGGCTGTTATTCATCTTCATCAACTCTCATTCCTCAGTCATCAAAAAAATTGCTTTGTGCGCTCACACAGTTTCTTGTTTTGGTATCAGGGTACCGGAGCG
Organism: Sodalis sp. RH24; assembly: GCF_047324145.1. Classification (NCBI taxonomy): domain Bacteria; kingdom Pseudomonadati; phylum Pseudomonadota; class Gammaproteobacteria; order Enterobacterales; family Bruguierivoracaceae; genus Sodalis; species Sodalis sp. RH24. Next base: position 5,287,216 of record NZ_CP178729.1, on the reverse strand, counting down.
CCGGCGCATCACCCAGAGGGCGACCAGCGCGGCCAGTACTAAAACGACCTGAGGCGCCAGGGTCTCCAGATAGGGATAAATCCCCAACCAGCTTATTTCAGGTACGCCCTTTAATAACGTGGGTTCGAATAATTTACCTTCAATTAACTCCAGTACCCCTTTACCGGCAAAAACAAAGGCCATCAAATACATAAATGTACCGGTAAACATAAAGAACGGCTTCAGCGGCAGTTTCACCACCGTATACCGCATCAGCAGGTACGCCATCACCAGGATGACGCAGCCGATCAGGAAACCGCCCAGGATGGCGAGTTGCCCGGCCATATTGCCGGCGTCCCCCACCAGGGCGTAATAAAACAGTACCGTCTCCGCGCCTTCGCGGTACACCGCCAGGAAGCTGGTAAACCACAGGCCCGCCAGGGAGCCGGTGGTCAGGGACAGCGTCAGCTTGCCTTCCAGATAGGCCTGCCAGTGCCGGGCCTCCACTTTGGACAGCAGCCAGTAGCTCATAAAGAACAGCGTCACCACGGCGACCATCATGGTGACGCCTTCGAGCAGTTCGCGGTTGGCGCCGGAGTTGGCGAACAGCCATTGGAACAGCGCGGCGGTGACCACGCTTGCCAGCAGGGCAACCCAAACCGATTGCCGGATCAGCGGCAGCTTATCCTGATGCTTATTCTTGACCAGGTAGGCCACGATGGCGGCGACGATTAACAATGCCTCCATGCCTTCGCGCACGATGATAAGCAGGCTGTACACCAGCAATGTCCACTGGCTTTCGCCGCCCTCGCCCAGCATTTCCACCGCTTTGGTGAGATTTTGCGCGAGCGCGTCGGCCTGTTCCTGGATCTGGGCGACCGGCTGGCCGGCTTTCATCAGACTGACCAGGCGGGTGAAATAGCCTTCCAGCGTCGATTTAAACGCCGCGTCGCGCGAACCGATTTTGTTCTCCATGCCGGTGGCTTCGAAGCGGTCGAAATACGCGTCCTGTATCGCCATCATGCCGGCTTTGGCCTGTCCGCCGCGATATTGGGCGATGGCGGCGGCCACCGCGGCGTTGATGTCGTCGCCGACCTGCCGCCAGTTGGCGTCGGGCTGGGCGTCGCCGCCCGCCGCGGCGCTGGCCGGGGCGTTGGCTGCGGGCGCGGTCACCGGCTGGTCGGGACGGGTGGTGGGCAGGCCCGGCAGCAGGTCTTCCAGATCCTGCAATAGCTGGGTGACGCCGTAGGACAGGTCATTCATCTGATCGGGTTTTGCGGCCAGGGCGATCAGGGCGATAAATTCCTGGTTGATGGCGGCCGCCTGCTGGGCGGAGCGGTTATTGCGCACCGACATTTCCATTTCCGAATTCTTATAGCCCTGGAAATGGGCCTGCTGCACGCGCTGGCTGGCGGCGGCATATTGTCCCGCCTGGTATTGCGTCAGGGCGTCGGCCAGCAGATCGTCGATGGTTTTAAAACTTTGCTGCCAGTACAGGGCGATTTGCGTATTGCTATAGGCGTCATGCTGGCCCGCGGCCACCAACTGATGGCCGCCGGACAATGCCGGCAGTACGCCGGTCAATTCATTTTTCAAGCCGTTGATTTTATCCTGCACTTCCGCCAGCGGCCTGCCCTCGCCGATCAGACGGCGGATCTCGCCGAACTGGCTTTCCATTTGATAGCTTTTCTGCGCGGAAATATTGATGCGGATCGGCCCCTCGAGATTTTCGAATACCTCGAAATAGGCCATTTGCACCTCGCGGCGCGCGGCGTCGTTCTGCTGCTGCTGATACAGCCGCGCGGTGGTGTCCAGCCGTCCCTGGATATCAGTGACCCACGTCTGGTAATCATCGGCCGCCCAGGCGGATGATATGCCCAGGAACAGGACAGCGCTGCAGAGAAGGTATTTTAAAACGGAAGTGAACATCGAGCCAACGCCAAACGTCAATGAGAGTTATTTTCATTATCACCGAATGGCATTAAGAAACAATGACGGGGGTCAATAAAGCATTTTTTAACGAGAACTATTTCGTTTATTCAGTCAGACGCGTTTACGGCCGGGTCGGGCAACGGCCATGGCGACCGCCGCCCCGCGCGGCCCTCCCGCCGCGGTAACCGGGAGGGGAAAAACGTGTTACATCAACGGCTGCGCCAGTCTCACCAGGGAGATCAGCGGCTGCGGGAAGATACCCAGCAGCAACACCAGCACGGAGGAGATCAGCACCACCACCCCGCCGGCGGTGAGCGCCCAGTTGCTCGGCGTATCCCGGCGCAATCTTTCCGGCGGGCTGAGATACAGGCTGACCATCACGCGCAGGTAATAGTACAGGCCGATAGCGCTGCCGAGCACCACGGTGCCGGTCAGCCACCACAGGTGCGCGCCGACGCCGGCCGCCATGATATAGAATTTACCGATAAAACCCAGGGTCATCGGGATGCCGGCCAGCGACAGCATCATCACCGTCATTACCGCCGATAAAATCGGTTTGTGCCAGAACAGGCCGCGATAGGAGAACAGCGAGTCGGCATCCGGACCGCTGTAGGGGCTGGACATCAGGCTGACCACGCCGAAGGCGCCCAGGCTGCTGAACAGGTAGCCGGCCAGGTAAACGCCCACCGCCTCCATGGCCAGCTGATGGGCCTGTACCGCAATCAGACCCACCGTCAGATAGCCCAGATGGGCAATGGAGGAATACCCCAGCAGGCGCTTGATATTGGTCTGGCCGATGGCCATCAGGTTGCCGAACATAATGGAGCAGAAGGCGATAATGGCCAGCGCCAGGCGCAGCGCGTCGCTATTCACCACCGGCGTATAGAGGAACAGGCGCATCAGCACGGCGAAAATCGCCACCTTGCTGGCGGTGGCCAGGAAGGTGGACACCGGCGCGGGCGCGCCCTGGTACACATCCGGCGTCCACAGGTGGAACGGCACCAGCGACAGCTTGAAGCCCAGGCCGACAATCATCATGCCCAGCCCCGCCAGCAACAGCGGCTGGTGCAGCATGGCGTCGTCCAGACGCTGTCCCAGCGCGCCAAAACCCAGGGCGCCGGTGTCGGCATAGACCAGCGCCATGCCGAACAGCAGGAACGACGAGGCGGCGGCGGACAACAGGGTGTATTTCAGGCTGGCTTCCAGCGAGCGCTTTTGCCGGTAGGCATACCCTATCAGGCCGAACAGCGGCAGGGAAATGAGCTCGATACCCAGGAACATCGAGGCCAGATGATTGGCGCCGGCCAGCAGGATGCCGCCCATGGCGGCAATCAGCACCAGCAGGTAAAACTCATCGCGGTTGCCGGGGTAGCCCGCCAGCCACGGATAGGCGAAGGTGCTGGTGGCCAGGCTCGCCGCCAGGACCAGCGCGGTATAGAACATCGAATAGCCGTCGGCGCGGATAAGCGGCGTCACATCCATCGGGCCGGCCTGGCCGACAAAAAACAGCGACAGTAAAGCCAGGTTCAGACCGATAACGGTCAGGGTGGCATTGACAAAGTGGTTGCGTCGCCACGCAATGCACAGCATCACAACCACCACCGTCAATCCGACGATCAACAGCGGTAACAGTGCGATCAGTTGTTGAGGAGTTATTGTCATGGCGAATTACGGCCTTGTTGTTAGAGTTGAAACAGCTGATCCTGCTGCGTTTAGCGAGAACCAGTGCTGAACGTTGCTCATTGCCGCGTCGGACGTTTGCAGCACCGCCTGCGGGAAGAAGCCCAGCAACACCAGCAGCACCACCAGCAGCATAATGATCAACAGCTCGCGCATCGTCATGCCCGGCAAGGGTTCCTGCGATTTCGCCGGACCGTAATAAGCGCGCTGCATCATAATCAACGAATACACCGAGGCAAAAACCAGGCCGAAGGTGGAAATAACCGTAATCACCGGCACCACCGGGAAACTGCCGAACAGGATCAGGAACTCGCCGACAAAGTTGCCGGTACCCGGCATCCCAAGCGTCGCCACCGCAAAGAACAGCGACAGCGCGGGAATGAATTTTATCCGTCCCCATAGTCCGCCCATCTGGCGCATATCGCGGGTATGCAGACGTTCATACAGCTGGCCGCAGATAATAAACATCCCGGCGGCGGACAGGCCGTGGGCGATCATCTGCACCACCGCGCCCTGGTAGGCCAGCTGGCTGCCGGTGTAGATGGCAATCAGCACAAACCCCATATGGGAAACGCTGGTATAGGCAATCAGGCGCTTGATATCGGTCTGGGCAAACGCCATCCAGGCGCCGTAGAAAATGCCCACCACGCCCAGCCACATGGCAATGGGCGCGAACTGGTGGGACGCCTCGGGGAACAGCGGCAGGCAAAAGCGCAGCATGCCGTAGGCGGCGGTTTTCAGCAGGATGCCCGCCAAGTCGACCGAACCGGCGGTAGGCGCCTGGCTATGGGCGTCCGGCAGCCAGCCGTGCAGCGGCACCACCGGCATTTTCACCGCGAAGGCGATAAAGAAGCCCAGCATCAGCAGGTACTGCACCAGCGACGACATCGGGGTATGCAGCAGGTCTTCGTAATTGAAGGTCCAGACGTCGGTGGCATGATAATGCACCAGCACCAGCGCCAGGATCGCCACCAGCATCACCAGCCCGCTGGACTGGGTATAGATAAAGAACTTGGTGGCGGCGGTGATGCGCGTCTTGCCGTCGGAGGCCTTATGGCCCCACAGGGCAATCAGGAAGTACATCGGCACCAACATCATTTCCCAGAAAAAGAAAAACAGGAACATGTCGATGGCCAGGAACACGCCGATGACGCCGCCCAGGATCCACAGCAGATTAAGATGGAAAAAGCCCTGGTAGCGCTGGATTTCACGCCACGAACAGAGAATGGCCAGCACGCCCAGCAGGCCGGTCAGCACCACCATCAGCAGGGACAGACCGTCCAGCGCCAGGCGGAACGAGATACCGAAACGCGGTATCCACGGCAGCACAAACTCGGATTGCCACTGCGGCAGGCCCTGCGCCGAAACCAGTGAATACCCGCCCTGCAGCCACAGCTGCAGGGAGAGCGCCAGAGTCAGCCCCATGGCGATCAAGGCTATCCAGCGCGGCACCTTGGTACCGAAGCGCTCGCATTGCCAACACAGCAGACCGCCAATGAAGGGGAAAAGTATTAGCCAAGGTAGTAGCATGGCGTTGTGCATCCCTAAATTGAAAAAAACCTGAAAACTTACCTACTGGCGGGAGAAGACATGATGCCGGTGTTCTTCCCGCCCCGCGCGTGTCATTTAACGCCGCCGCCGTTTACACGAATATCAACAGCGCCACCACAATCACGGCGCCCAGACTCATGGATGCCGCATACCAGCGCAACTGGCCGTTCTCGCTAAGCGTCAGCCCGTGTCCGGCCCAGCGCGCCAGCACCGCCGGCACGCTCATCAGGCTGTTCAGCGGATCGCTTTGCAGCAGCCGGGCAACGCCCAGGTACGGCCTGACAAACACTTTGTCATACAGCCAGTCGAAGCCCCAGGCGTTAAACCACCAGACGGTGAAGAACCGTCCCGGGGCGCTGGCGGCCACGGCATGCACCAAGCGGCGCTTGCCGAGATACAGCCCGGCGGCGAGCAGAATACCGAGGATCACCACCACGCCGGAGACAATCTCCAGGGTGATCTTGCCCTCTTCACCCAGGTGGCTGTCCGGCAGCACGCCCGCCAAAGGCGGCGTAATCAGCGCGCCGATAAAGGTGGACAGCACCAGCAGCACCAGCAGGGGCAGGTGATGGCTGATGCCTTTGCCGGCATGGGCCTTGATCTGCTCCTTGCCGTGGAACACGATAAAGATCATGCGGAAGGTATAGAGGGAGGTCAGCAGCGCGCCCGCCAGCCCAGCCAGCATCAGGTTGAAATGGCCGTTCGCCAGCGCGCCCCACAGGATTTCGTCTTTACTGTAGAAACCGGCGGTAATCACGGGCAGCGCCGCCAGGGCCGCGCCCCCCACCAGGAAGCAGATATAGACCAGCGGGATGGACTTGCGCAGCCCGCCCATCTTGAAGATATTCTGCTCGTGGTGGCAGGCCAGGATAACCGAACCGGAGGACAGGAACAGCAGCGCCTTGAAGAACGCATGGGTCATCAGGTGGAAAATGGCCGCATCCCAGGCCTGCACGCCCAGCGCCAGGAACATGTAGCCGATCTGGCTCATGGTGGAGTAGGCCAGCACCCGCTTGATATCGGTCTGGACCAGCGCGGCGAAACCGGCCAGCACCAGGGTAACCGCGCCGATGATGCCCACCAGGTGCAAGACCTCGGGCGCCATCAGGAACAGTCCGTGGGTACGGGCGATCAGGTATACGCCGGCCGTGACCATGGTGGCGGCGTGGATCAGCGCCGACACCGGGGTCGGGCCGGCCATGGCGTCCGCCAGCCAGGTTTGCAGCGGCAGCTGCGCCGATTTACCCACCGCGCCGCCAAGCAGCATCAGCGTCGCCCAGGTGATGGCCGTGGAGCCCACCGCCAGATGCTGCGGCGCCAGTACCATCAGCTCGCGGAAATTCAGCGTGCCCAGTTCCGAATACAGGATAAACAGGGCAAACGCCAGCAGCACGTCGCCGACGCGGGTGACGATAAAGGCTTTCATCGCCGCCGCGCCGTTTTTGGATTCTTTATAATAGAAACCAATCAGCAGGTAGCTGCACAGCCCCACCCCTTCCCAGCCGAGATACATCAGCAGCAGGTTATCGGCCAGCACCAGCAATACCATGCTGGCGATAAAGAGGTTGGTATAGGCAAAAAAGCGCGAATAACCTTCTTCGCCGCGCATATACCAGGAGGCAAACAGATGGATCAGGAAACCGACCCCGGTCACCACCGACAGCATGGTCAGCGCCAGGCCGTCCAGCGACAGGGTAAAGGCGATATTAAACTTGCCCACCGTCATCCAGGTCCACAGCGGCTGGTTGAATACCGCCGCCGCGCTTTCCCGCGTGCCGAGAAAATCAACCGCTACCCAGGCCGTGGTCAGCGCGGCCAGGCCGACGGCGCCGACGCCCACCAGGGCCGACAGGTTTTCCGACCAGCGTCCCCGTGAAAACGCCAGCAGCAGATACCCCACCAGGGGAAACAGAATAGTTAAATAGAGTAGGTTCATCCGTGCATCTCGCTGACGTTATCGATATTCAGGGATTGGCGGCGGCGATGCAGCTGCAGCAGCAGCGCCAGGCCGATGCTGGCCTCGGCGGCGCCGAGGCTAATGGCCAGGATATACATGACCTGTCCGTCGGCCTGTCCCCAGTAGCTGCCGGCAACGATAAACGCCAGGGCGGAGGCGTTAATCATGATTTCCAGCCCCAGCAGCATAAACAGCAGGTTGCGGCGGATGAGCATGCCCGTCAAACCCAGTACAAACAGAATGGCGGCCAAAATGAGTCCGTGCGTTAACGGGATCATGCCTGCTCCTCCGGTTTTCTTTTTATGCCATCGGGCAGCTTGGGTCCCTTGGGCAGCGCATCGCCCTCGCGATCTTCACGCCCGAGATGGAACGCCACCACCAGCCCGGCCAGCAGCAGCATGGACGCCAGCTCCACCGCCAGGACGTAAGGTCCGAACAACGCGATGCCCACCGCCTTGGCGCTGATCACCTCACCCGATATGCCGTGATCGGGCACGCCGTAAATGGCCCGGATCAGGATCGCCAGCAACAGCAGCGACAGTATGCCCGGCCCGACCCAGGCGGACGGGGCAAGCCAGCCGCGTTCGCGCCGCTGGTCGGCGGCGCCGAGATTAAGCATCATCACCACGAACACGAACAGCACCATGATGGCGCCGGCGTAGACGATGATTTCCAGCGCGCCGGCGAAATAGGCCCCGAGCGCAAAGAATACGCAGGCGATAGCCAGCAGCGAGACAATCAGGTAAAGCAATGCGTGCACCGGGTGGGTATGGGTGATAACCCGCAGGGTTGCCAGTATCGCCACCAGGCCTGACAAATAAAAAGCGACTTCCATGCTTAACTCCTTAGGGCAGCAAACCTTTGACGTCAATGGGTTTGGCTTCGTTTTCCGCTTCGCCCTTATCTTTCCCGTCGATCGCCATACCGGCCATGCGGTAAAAATTATATTCCGGATATTTACCCGGCCCCGAAATCAGCAGATTTTCTTTTTCATAAACCAGATCCTGGCGCCGGTACTCACCCATTTCAAAATCCGGGGTCAGTTGGATAGCCGTGGTCGGACACGCCTCTTCGCACAGGCCGCAGAAAATGCAGCGCGAAAAGTTGATGCGAAAAAACTCCGGATACCAGCGTCCGTCCGCGGTCTCGGCTTTCTGCAGGGAAATGCAGGCCACCGGGCACGCCACCGCGCACAGGTTACAGGCCACGCAGCGCTCTTCGCCGTCCGGGTCGCGCGTCAGTACGATGCGGCCGCGAAAACGCGGCGCCGTATTGACCGGCACATCGGGATACATCAGCGTTTCACGCTTGCTGAACGCCTGCATGCCGATCATCCAGATACTGCGTAGCTGGGTGCCGGCACCATACACTAATTCTTTTAACGTCATGGTTTATTCACCCCTCATTGAGCGTTGTACAAAATGACCGCCGCCGTCGCCAGCAGGTTCAGCAGCGTTAACGGCAGGCAGATTGTCCAGCCGAACGACATCACCTGGTCATAGCGCGGACGGGGCAGCGCCGCGCGGATCAGGATGAACATCATCATGAAGAAGGCGGTTTTAATGGCAAACCAGATGAACGGCGGTAAAAACGGCCCCTGCCAGCCGCCGAAAAACAGCGTGACGATAAGGGCCGACACCGTGACGATGCCGATATATTCGCCGACAAAAAACAGGCCGAATTTCATGCCCGAATATTCGATATGGTAGCCGTCGGCCAGTTCCTGTTCCGCTTCCGGCTGGTCGAACGGATGCCGGTGGCAGACCGCGATGCCCGCCAGCACAAAGGTGGCGAAACCGAAGAACTGCGGAATGATATTCCACAGATGGGCCTGGGAGGCGACGATATCGCCGAGACTGAACGAACCGGCGCGCGCCACCACGCCCATCAGGGACAAGCCCAGGAAGACCTCGTAGCTGAGGGTCTGGGCCGAGGCGCGCATGGCGCCGAGCAGCGAGTATTTATTATTGCTCGACCAGCCGGCGAACAGCACCGCGTACACCGCCAGGCCCGCCATCATCAGGAAGAACAGCACGCCGATATTCAAATCCGAGACCACCCAGGTCGGGCTGACCGGGATCACCGTAAAAGACACCAGCAGGGCGGTAAAGGCGATAACCGGCGCCAGGGTGAAGATCATGCGATCGGAAAACGGCGGGACCCAGTCTTCCTTGAAAAACATTTTCAGCATATCCGCCACCAGCTGGAGCGAACCGCCCCAGCCGACCCGGTTGGGTCCGTAGCGGTTCTGGAACAGGCCCAGCAGCCGGCGTTCGGCAAAGCTCATGTAGGCGCCGCAGGTGACGACCACCAGCAGGATCACCACCGCTTTCAGTACCGTCAGAATGATGTCAATCACGTCCGATGTTAACCAACTCATAACGCGGCCTCCCGCAGGTTTTCAACGCGTTGTCCTACCCACACCGGCGGAATGCCGGGCAGGCCCAACGGCAGGCCCACCTGACCGGCCGCCAGGGCGTCGCTGAACCTGACCGGCAGGCGCAGCGACTGCCCGGCGCAGGTGAATTCCAACAGCGTGCCGCTGTTGACGCCCAGCCGCTCGGCGTCCTGGCGGCTTACCGCCACGTAAGGCTGCGGCATGCGCTCCTGAATCACCGCGGCGCGTTGGGAGGTTTCCTCGCTGCCGAACAGATGGTAGTACGGCGCCACGCGCCACTGGCCGTCGACCGGGGCGACAAACGCCGCCGGCACGTCGGTGAACCAGTCCATACGGCCCTCGCCCGCTTCCAGCAGCCGTACGCCGGGATCGCCGTGGCGCAGGTGTCCGCCCACTTCCGCCTGGAATTTATTCCAGGCCTGCGGGGAGTTCCAGCCCGGCGCCCAGGCGAAGGCCACCTGCTTGCTCATGCCCTGGGGGCTGCTGTTGCCTTCCATGGAGAACGCGAACATGGTGTCCTTGTCCTGGGGCTGGCGCGGCTCGTGCACGTCGATGTTGGCGCGCATCGCGGTGCGACCGCTGTAGCGGTGCGGCTCGCGGGCCAGCTTCTGGCCGCTGACGCGGAAACCGGCATCGGGCGCGGCCTCTTTGATCCCGGCCAGCTGCGGCAGCGTCTCGGCGCAGGCGCTGATGATATGATCGAACTGGGTCCAGTCCACGTGGCGATCCAGGTAGGTGGAGTGCAGCGAATGCAGCCAGCGCCAGCTCTCCAGCATAATGGTCTCGGCATCATAGTAGGCCGGGTCGTATACCTGGAAGAAGCGCTGCGCGCGGCCTTCCTGGTTGATAAGCGTACCGTCGCTTTCGGCAAAGCTGGCCGCCGGCAGGATCAGGTTGGCCTTATCCATGATGGCGGTGCGCTGATGATCGAGCACGATAAGATTGACGGTTTTGGCCAGCGCCGCGTCCACCCGCTGGGCCGGCGCGTGGCGGTACAGATCGTTTTCCAGCACGATCGCGCTGTCCGCCGCGCCCTGCTCAAGCTGTTCCAGCGCCTGGTCCAGAGTACCGCCGCCCATCAGCGCCAGTCCCATGCTGTTGGCGCTTGACGCCACGAAGGTTATACCGACGTCGGCGCCGCGGCCTTTCAGCGCGCGGGCGACGTTAGCGGCGGCGGCAATCACCGCCTCGCTGCCGGCGTTGCTGCCGGAGACGATCAACGGCTTGCGGCTGCCCGCCAGGGCCTGCACGATCACATCAATCCTGGCGCGCAACTCGTCATCCAGGCCCTCCACCGCCGGGGCGCTGTCGTCCAGCGCGTGGGCGACGGCAAAGCCCAGGCGCGCCTGATCCTCCACCGGGGCGCAATAGGTCCAGGCGGCGATATCGTCAAGCTTGGTGCGATCGACGCTGGTGACAAACAGCGGATGGCGGGCATGCTGGCCGATGGTCTGGATGGCGGCAATCTGCCAGTCGGCGACTTTTTGCGCCGCGGCCATTTCACGGGTCTTGCCCTTCACCGCCTGGCGTACCGCCAGGGCGATGCGCGCGCCGGTCTGGGTTAAATCCTCGCCCAGCACCAGCACCGCGTCGTAACTTTCCATTTCGCGCAGCGACGGGGTATGCACGCCGCCGTTGCGCAGCACGTCCAGCATCAGGGCCAGCCGCGCCTGCTCGGCGCCGGAGATGCCGGTATAGAAATTGGCGGCGCCCACCAGTTCACGCAGCGCGAAATTGCTTTCCACACTGGCGCGCGCAGAGCCGATGCCGATCATCTTCTTGGCGTGGCGCAACGCGTCGGCCGCGCCCTGCATCGCCTGTTCGGCGTTCAGGGCGATCCAGTCGTCGCCGCGGCGCTGCAGCGGATGGCGCGGACGATCCTTGAGATTGACGTAACCGTAACCGAAACGGCCGCGATCGCACAGGAAGTAGTGGTTAACGCTGCCGTTAAAGCGGTTTTCAATGCGCCGCAGCTCGCCGTAACGCTCGCCGGGGCTGGTATTGCACCCCACGCTGCACTGCTGGCAAATGCTGGGCGCGAATTGCATATCCCATTTGCGGTTGTAGCGTTCGGAATGGGTTTTATCGGTGAACACCCCGGTCGGGCACACTTCCACCAGGTTGCCGGAGAACTCGCTTTCCAGCGTGCCGTCCTCGGGACGGCCGAAGTAGACGTTATCGTGGGCGCCGTAGACGCCCAGATCGGTGCCGTCGGCATAATCCTTATAGTAGCGGACGCAGCGGTAGCAGGCGATGCAGCGGTTCATCTCGTGGGAGATAAACGGGCCGAGGTTCTGGTTGCGGTGGGTGCGCTTGGTAAACCGGTAACGGCGGAAATTCTGGCCGGTCATGACCGTCATGTCCTGCAGATGGCAGTTGCCGCCCTCCTCGCACACCGGGCAATCGTGGGGGTGGTTGGTCATCAGCCACTCCACCACGCTTTTACGGAACTGTTGCGCCTCTTCATCATCGATGGAGATAAAGGTACCGTCCGACGCCGGCGTCATGCACGACATCACTAGCCGGCCGCGCGTATCCTCGGCGTTTTGATATTGCTTGACCGCGCACTGGCGGCAAGCGCCGACGCTGCCCAGCGCCGGATGCCAGCAAAAATAAGGAATATCGAGACCCAGGGTAAGACATGCCTGCAACAGGTTGTCCGACCCCTTAACCTCGTATTCTTTGCCGTCTACATGAATGGTAGCCATAGTCAGCATGCTCAAGTGTGGCCCGCAATAGCGCGGGCGTTAATCAAAATGCGTCTCGGGTGCATAACATCCGCCCGGCCTCGTTTGGCCTAAAGGCGCGGATGCAGGGTTACCAACGCGCTTTCAGCAAGTTTGGCTGGATACCGGCAATAGTGCGGGTATTACCGATATGCTGCGTTGCAATTCCCGCTTCAAATTCTTCCCGGAAATATTTTATCGCGCTTTGCAGCGGCTCAACGGCGCCCGGCGCATGGGCGCAGAAGGTTTTGCCCGGGCCGAGGAACCGGCACAGCTGTTCCAGCGTTTCAATATCCCCCGGCTGCCCCTCGCCTTTTTCTATGGCGCGCAGCAGCTTCACGCTCCAGGGCAGGCCGTCGCGGCAGGGTGTGCACCAGCCGCAGGACTCGCGCGAGAAAAACTCTTCCAGGTTGCGCGTCAGGGATACCATATTGATTTCATTATCCACCGCCATGGCCAGCGCCGTGCCCAGGCGGCTGCCCGCCTTGCCGATATTCTCGAAGTCCATCGGCAGGTCGAGGTGATCGCCGGTCAGGAAGTCGGTGCCGGCGCCGCCCGGCTGCCACGCCTTGAGCGTCAGGCCATCGCGCATGCCCCCGGCGTAATCTTCCAGGATCTCGCGCGCGGTGATGCCGAAGGGCAATTCCCACAGGCCGGGATGTTTGACCCGCCCGGAAAACCCCATCAGCTTGGTGCCGGTATCGCTGCTTTTGCCCGCCGTGATGCCTTTGTACCAGTCCACGCCGTTCTCAAGGATGGCCGGCACGTTGCACAGGGTTTCGACGTTATTGACGCAGGTCGGTTTGCCCCAGGCGCCGGCGGTGGCCGGGAACGGCGGTTTGGAGCGCGGGTTGGCGCGGCGGCCTTCCAGGGAATTGATCAGCGCCGTCTCTTCGCCGCAGATATAACGCCCGGCGCCGGTATGGACGATCAGCTCGAAATCAAAGCCGGTACCGAGGATATTCTTGCCCAGATAACCGGCCTCGGTGGCTTCGGCGATGGCGCGCCTGAGGTTCACCGCCGCCTCGATGTATTCGCCGCGCAGGAAGATATATCCGCGATAGGCCTTAAGGGCAAAAGCGGCAATCAGCATACCTTCCACCAGCAAATGGGGCAGTTGCTCCATCAGCAGGCGGTCTTTATAGGTGCCCGGCTCCATCTCATCCGCGTTGCACAGCAGATAGCGGATGTTCATGGCCGGATCCTTGGGCATCAGGCTCCATTTCAGGCCGGTGGAAAACCCCGCCCCGCCCCGCCCTTTCAGGCCGGAGTCCTTGACCAGGGTGACAATGTCGTCCTGGGACATGCCTTTGAGCGCTTTTTCCGCGCCGGCATAGCCGTTCTTGCCGCGATACTCGTCAAGCCATACCGTCTGGCCGTCGTCGCGCAGGCGCCAGGTCAACGGATGCATTTCGGCGGTACGTACAATCTGTTTGATCATCGATACTGCTCCAATAGCGGACCGATACCTTCCGGCGTCAGATGAACGTGGGTGTCGTCATCAATCATCATGCTCGGCCCCTTGTCGCAGTTGCCCAGGCAGCAGGTGGGCAGCAGGGTGAAGCGCCCATCGCCGGTGGTCTGCCCCGGCTTGATATCGAGCGCTTGCTCCAGCGCCGCCTGGATGCCCTGGTAGCCGGTGATATGGCACACCACGCTATCGCAATATTTAATGATATGGCGCCCGACCGGCTGGCGGTAAATCGAACTGTAAAACGTGGCCACGCCTTCCACATCGCTGCCCGGAATGCCCAACACCTCGGCAATCGCCGCGATGGCGCCGTCCGGCACCCAGCCGCGCTGTTTCTGCACGATTTTCAGCGCTTCGATGGAGGCGGCGCGGGCATCTTCATAATGGTGCTTTTCATGCTCGATGGCCTCTCGCTCCTGGGCCGTGAGCACAAAGGCGGCGGTGTCGTCCTGGCGGCCGGGGGCGGCGTCGCGCCCATGCGTATCTGTATGTTCATGCATAATTAGCGGTCCACATCTGACATAACAAAATCGATACTGCCCAGATAGACGATGAGATCCGATACCAGGCTGCCGCGAATCACCGAGGGAATTTGCTGCAAATGCGGGAAACTCGGGGTGCGGATACGGGTCCGGTAGCTCATGGTGCTGCCATCGCTGGTCAGGTAATAACTGTTGATCCCCTTGGTGGCCTCGATCATCTGGAACGATTCGTTAGCCGGCATCACCGGTCCCCAGGAGACCTGGAGGAAGTGGGTAATCAGGGTCTCGATATGCTGCAACGTCCGCTCTTTCGGCGGCGGCGTGGTCAGCGGATGATCGGCCTTGAACGGGCCTTCCGGCATATTGTTCAGGCATTGTTCAAGGATGCGCAGGCTCTGGCGCATCTCCTCCACCTTCAGCATCACGCGGCTGTAGCAATCGCTGACGCCGTCGCCCACCGGCACCTCGAAATCAAACTTGTCGTAGCCGGAGTACGGACGCCATTTACGCACGTCGAAAGAGATGCCTGTTGCGCGCAGCGCGGCGCCGGTCACGCCCCAATCCAGCGCTTCCTGGGCGCCATAGGCGGCGACGCCCTCGGCCCTTCCGCGCAGTACGCTGTTGCGCAGCGCCGCCTTGACGTAGGAATCCAGGCGCTTGGGCAGCCAGTTCAGGAAGTCGCGCAGCAGGCCGTCCCAGCCGCGCGGCAGATCGTGCGCCACGCCGCCGATGCGGAACCAGGCCGGATGCATGCGAAAGCCGGTAATGGCCTCCACCACGTCATAAATTTTCTGCCGGTCGGTAAAGGCCAGGAATACCGGCGTCATGCCGCCGACGTCCTGGATATAGGTGCTGATATACAGCAGATGGCTGTTGATGCGGAACAGCTCGGAGAGCATGACCCGGATCACCTCGACCCGTTCGGGCACCACGATGCCGGCGAGTTTTTCCACCGCCAGCACATACGGCATTTCATTGACGCAGCCGCCGAGGTATTCCACCCGGTCGGTATAGGGAATATAGCTGTGCCACGACTGGCGCTCGCCCATTTTTTCCGCGCCGCGGTGGTGATACCCGATATCGGGCACGCAGTCGACGATTTCCTCGCCGTCCAGCTGCAGGATAATGCGGAAAGCCCCGTGCGCCGACGGATGGTTCGGCCCCAGGTTAAGAAACATGAAATCTTCGTTTTCGCGCCCGCGTTTCATGCCCCAGTCTTCCGGCTTGAAGGTCAGCCCTTCCATTTCCAGATCCTCTTTCTGCTTGGTCAGCATATAAGGATCGAATTCGGTGGCGCGCGCCGGATAGTCTTTACGCAACGGATGGCCCTGCCAGCTTTGCGGCATCATGATGCGGGTCAAATGCGGATGGCCGTCAAAGGTCATGCCGAACATTTCCCAGGTTTCGCGTTCATACCAGTTGGCGTTGGGGAAAATTTTGGTCACGGTGGGCAGATGGAAATCGCTCTGCGAGAGCGCCACCTTCAGCATGATATCCCGGTTGCGGTCGATGGATATCAAGTGATAAAACACGGTGAACTCAGCGGCGGGCAGGCCCTGGCGATGGGTGCGCAGGCGCTCGTCCACGCCATGCAGATCGTAGAGCATTACATAGGGCTTCGGCAGTTTTTTTAAAAACGTCAAGACCTCGAGAATCTGCTCGCGTTTGACCCATACCACCGGAATGCCGGTACGGGTGGGCTGGACGGTAAACGCCTCGGCGCCAAAACGGTCACGCAATTCGCCGATTACCGGATCGTCAAGATGATCCCGGGTCTGCCAGGCCGGCTGGGCGAGATGTTGCGTCATCAACTCTGTCATAGTTATTTTCACCAAATTAATGCTGTGCCGGCGTCATGCCACTGTGCGCGTTAAATGATTATGGACGACAACCGCCACATCGCCGCGCGCGTCAAATCTCGTCGGGAGATCGCAGGTTGGTTACCGCGATACGCTCGCCCTGTTTACGCTCGCGCTCCGACTGCATATTGGCGCGATAAACCCCCTGATCGCCCACCACCCAGGAGAGCGGACGCCGTTCCTTGCCGATGGATTCCTTTAACAGCAGCAGCGCCTGGATATAGGCTTCCGGGCGTGGCGGGCAGCCGGGAATATAGACATCGACCGGCAAAAATTTGTCCACGCCCTGCACGACGGAATAAATATCGTACATACCGCCGGAATTAGCGCATGCGCCCATGGAAATCACCCATTTCGGCTCGAGCATTTGATCATAAAGACGCTGGATGACCGGGGCCATCTTGGTGAACGGCGTGCCCGCGATCACCATGAAATCCGCCTGGCGCGGTGAGGCGCGAATAACTTCCGACCCGAAACGCGCCACATCGTGCACCGCGGTAAAGGACGTGGTCATTTCGACGTAGCAACAGGACAGGCCGAAGTTATACGGCCACAACGAGTTGCCCCGGCCCCAGTTCACCGCATTATGCAACGCGTTTTCCAGGGTACCCAAAAAAACGCTGCGGTTGACGTGCCCATCCAGGGGATCGGCGACGATATCCTGTTTTTGCAGGGGATAACGGTCATTTTCACCGCCATTCTCACCGTCCGGCTCAACACGGGTGAGGGTGTAATCCATGGTTATGCCTCGCTGTTACTGCTGATGACGTTGGTTTTCGGCGATTGGGCCCGCGCGCTTGAGACGCTGGGAACGCTCGGGCGTCCAGTCCAGCGCGCCGACGCGCACCAGGTACACCAGGCCCGCCAACAACACAATAATAAAAACGGCTGCTTCGAAGAAACCGACCCAGCCGACTTCGCGGATGGATACCGACCAGGCGTATAAATACAGGGCTTCCACGTCAAAAATGACGAAAAACATGGCCACCAGGTAAAATTTAGACGAAAGACGCAGTCTTGCCGTCCCCACCGGGTCGATACCGGACTCGAAGGGCACGTTTTTTGAGCGGGAGTGGGCGCGTCCGCCTAATAAGAAACCGCCCAGCAGCATAAAGCAGCACAGGCCGACGGCACCAACGAGGAATACGGCGAACGCCCAGTAATGGGCGGTAACTTCAGTGGTTATTGACATTTTCTTTGCTCATCAAAAGTGGCATTTTGCAGTCTGCTCTTCGTCAACGGCAGTTCGACTCACCACATCGATTTATGGGAAGGAGTAGGAAAAAACCGCACCGCGCTGTTGCCACCGGCATACACAGCCATTGTGTGGGGTTTTTACTCCTTTACATAACCTTTTGTCAACTTGGACAAAAGAAACTTCATAGTAATTTACACAGTTAATATCTAATTAACATTTGATGCGCACGATTTTAGCTTAATCGAGTCAGTGTTGCGCGCCAGCAACATAGCAATAACATAGGGCGGTTCTATGACACCATGATTGCCCGCAGGTAACTATACCATTTTCAGGCAAAATCACGTTATTCCGCGCAATCGGTAAGGGCAAAATTTGATCCAGGGCACAATTTTGCAACTAATCAGAATAAAAGATGCACATTCTGTGCGCCATTAACCAAAAAACATTATAGAAACAGTGTTTTGATTTAGTTGGCATGAATAAAAAACAACCAGTTCTGGGGTGCGCGCGCTAATGCGCGACGGAGATGACGGACCGGGGATACCAGGCGGGAAGACTGTATTTTAAGACCTGTTGAAATATAAAACTACATTATTACAGCATAAATTATATTTTACGAAAAATTAAGCCCCATTTTCAGGGGCTTAATATCCAGTTGATTTCATTTATTCGTCACTGACCGTGAAGCTTTCCCCCTCCCCTTTTACCGGGCGGGCCACGTCTGGTTTATAGGAGTCGTTACCGGTCTGTACCGCGCTGAAGATAGCCATGGCCAGTTCATTCTCGCACTGGGGATGTTTACACAGGACATACTGCGTATCGGGCAGCGTCGGCAATCCTTCGTTTTGCCCCAGCACCCGCAGATCGGAACTCATCATCTCCACCGGCCGGACGGTAATGCCCAATCCCGCTTTTACTGCGGCGCGCACGGCGGCCAGAGTAGAAGCAGTGTAGGCGATGCGCCATGAGATGCCGGCGGCCTGCAGTTGCTCGATGGCCATGGCGCGAAAGGGACTGGGCTCATCGGACACCACCAGCGGAATAACTTCCCCTGGAATAAAGCGGTAATCCGACGAACAGAACCATAACGTCGGCGACGAACGCAGCGTAACGTAAGGATGATTTGGATTAGTCAATGTTGTAATAGCCAGATCCACTTCGCCGTTTGTCAGCATTTCCTGCATCAAAGGGCTGCGTTTGACATTAACGTCAATCGCTAATTTTGGATAGATCCGCGTTACACGACTGAGTAAGTAAGGCAAAATTGAGTCGGCAGTATCGTCGGAAGCACCGATGGTCAGCACCCCCTGGATATTACTGTACATCAAGGAAGTACATGCCTCGTCGTTATACAGTAAAATTTTCCTGGCATAACCCAGTAATTGTATTCCGTGTTCGGTCAACAGCTTATTGCGACCGTGACGGGCAAACAACTCTTTGCCGACAAGTTGTTCTAATCGTTGCATTTGCTGGCTGACAGCCGACTGTGTTCGACATACTGATGCTGCAGCGGCCGCAAAGGTGTTGAGATCAGCGACTGCAACAAACGTTCTCAATAAATCAAGATCAAGATTGAGCACTGGACGATTTGCATTGGTCATAATATTGTCTTCACTTTTGTATTCTAATTACACACTACTACCCTGGCGTTTCAAAAAAATCATTTCCAAGCTAAAACTGTTATGAGCATATCCCCTTCATACCATAGCGACGTTACCACGGCCGTTATGTTAACTGGTACATGCTTTAATCTCTGGGGAGTTCGCACTCATCAAACAAAGCTCTAACCGATATAAAAGGTAGCCCCGGTCCTCGAAATCCAGCCCTCGTCCTGGATGAGACACTAAATTTCACAATGATATCATTTGCATAGCGCAGAAAAAAAATCCGTAACGGCTTGAATGACACATCAAAACTTAAATGTAATTTATTAAAACCGGCCTTGGTATTTAAAATAAATGTTGAATATTACCGGTTAAGTCGTATTTTCTTATCCCAACCGTCATAATTAACATAAATTTTTCTTAACTATTGTTTATACGATCAAAATAAATCTCTTTCTAAATGCACACCTGCATAAATGTATACCATAAATAGCTACCATAAACGAAACAACAATAATTTGTAAGCATCAAAATGTGACCTTTATTTTTCTATGGATAAATGTTCACAAACAGATGAAGTGGCAATACTTTACCCCGATAAAAAGTGTGATGCGCGTCAGGCAAAGCGGGTTAATTTTCCCGCCGTGTTTTACCCTTGGGGAAGCGATATAATGGTGTCGCTTACTGTAACCTTGTCCTCGTCGGCTGACCGCCGCCCACCGCCTTTCATTTAGCAGAGTAACCTTTATCAGGTCCAAGTAGTATAAAAAATACGCAAAAAATCGCAAATTAACTGTTCTTATAGGATTTTAAAGCATTAAAATCTTGACATGATGGTGTTTTAATAGTTTTTTAATCTAAAAAATTAGCGAAGAAAATAAATTTTTAACTGTTTCTTATTTTCCATCTTAACATTCGATGCGCATCCACCCGTTATCCTTCAAAAAATCAGAGCGGAAGAGTACATTATGCAGAACGCGTGATTCCATGGTTGGAATACGTTTACCTGTGAGAAGGCCTAATATCGTGATTTCACCTGTAGAAAAATCCAGCAAACTGGAAAATGTTTGTTATGACATTCGTGGTCCGGTGCTGAAAGAAGCCAAGCGCCTGGAGGAAGAAGGCAATAAAGTCCTCAAATTGAATATCGGTAATCCCGCCCCGTTCGGCTTCGATGCGCCGGAAGAGGTACTGGTGGACGTTATCCGCAATCTGCCGACCTCGCAGGGCTATTGCGATTCCAAAGGCCTTTATTCGGCGCGCAAGGCGATTGTGCAGCACTACCAGGCGCGCAATATGCTCGACCTGACCGTCGAGGACGTTTTTATCGGCAACGGCGTATCGGAGCTTATCCAGCAATCCATGCAGGCGCTGCTCAATACCGGCGACGAAATGCTGATCCCGGCGCCGGATTATCCCCTGTGGACCGCCTCGGTGTCCCTCTCCGGGGGCAATGCCGTGCATTACCTGTGCGATGAAGAGGCCGGCTGGTTTCCGGATCTGGACGATATCCGCCGCAAAATCACCCCGCGTACCCGCGGCCTGGTGATTATCAATCCCAATAATCCGACCGGGGCGGTATACAGTAAGGAAATGTTGCTGGAACTGGTGGAAATTGCCCGCCAGCATAACCTGATCATCTTCTCAGACGAAATCTACGATAAAATCCTTTACGACGCGGCGCAGCACCACTCCATCGCCGCATTGGCGCCGGATCTGCTGACGGTCACCTTCAACGGACTGTCCAAGACCTACCGCGTCGCCGGTTTTCGCCAGGGCTGGATGGTGCTGAACGGGCCGAAAAAACACGCCCGGGGCTATATCGAGGGGCTGGAAATGCTGGCGTCGATGCGCCTTTGCGCCAACGTCCCCATGCAGCACGCCATCCAGACCGCGCTTGGCGGCTACCAGAGCATCAGCGAGTTCATCGCGCCGGGCGGCCGGCTGTATGAACAGCGCAACCGCGCCTGGGCGCTGATCAACGATATTCCCGGCGTGTCATGCGTCAAACCCAGCGGCGCGCTGTATATGTTCCCGCGCATCGACGCCCGGCGCTTCAATATTCTTGATGATCAGAAGCTGGTGCTCGATTTGCTGCTACAGGAAAAAGTGCTGCTGGTCCAGGGCAGCGCCTTCAACTGGCCGTGGCCGGATCACCTGCGCATCGTGACGCTGCCGCATGTCGACATCCTGGAAACCGCCATCGGCAAACTGGGGCGCTTCCTGCAGCATTATCATCAGTGACCCACGCCGTTCGGGCCAGCCCGGCACGGAACCGGCGGATTTGCATAATCCGCCGGCTGTGCGCACAATAGATCCCTTATTCACCTGCCGTAAGGGCGCATCATGACCCAAAGCCACTTTTTTGCCCATCTTTCCCGTTTGAAACTGATTAACCGCTGGCCGCTGATGCGCAACGTCCGCACCGAAAACGTCTCCGAGCACAGCCTGCAGGTGGCGTTTGTCGCCCACGCCCTGGCGGTGATCAACAACCGTAAGTTCGGCGGCGCCCTGAACCCGGAGCGCATCGCGCTGCTGGCGATGTACCATGACACCAGCGAAGTATTGACCGGCGATATGCCGACGCCTATCAAATATTTTAACGCGCAGATGGCCCACGAATATAAAAACATCGAGAAGATCGCCCAGCAGAAGCTGATTGACATGTTGCCGGCCGAGCTGCGGGACGACTACCGCGCCCTGCTTGACGACGATTATTACCAGCCAGAGGAAAAAGCGGTGGTGAAACAGGCGGATACCCTGTGTGCCTACCTGAAGTGCCTGGAAGAGATCTCCGCGGGCAATAATGAATTTACCATGGCGATGGCGCGGCTGGAAAAAACCCTGGAGCAGCGGCGCAGCCCGGAGATGGAGTACTTTATCCGGGTGTTTGTGCCCAGCTTCAGCCTGTCCCTGGACGAGATCAGCCAGGACACGCCGCTCTAGCCCCGTACCTCCGTCCGGATACAGTCGTGCCGGGCGCACGCCGTGAGATCAAAACGGGTAGAGTATCGGCACCAGCACCACGCTCACCACCATCACCAGCAGGGTAAACGGCACGCCGATACGGACAAAATCGCCGAACTTATAGCCTCCCGGCCCCAGCACCAGGGTATTGACCGGCGACGAGACCGGGGTCATAAACGCCGAGGACGCGGCGATGGCGATAATCATGGCGAAGGGATAGGGCGACACCGCCATCTCGTTGGCCGCGGCGACCGCGATCGGCGCCATCAGCACCGCGGTGGCGGTATTGGAGATAAACAAGCCGATAACCGCGCAGAGGATAAACAGGCTCAGCAGCATGATATGCGCCCCCGCCCCGCCCGAGATATCCATCAGCAGCCGCACCACCAGGTCCACCCCGCCGGTTTTCTGCAGCGCCAGCGCAAAGGGCATCATGCCGACGATAAGGATAAGGCTCGGCCAGTGGATGGCGCGATAGGCGCTTTCCATATCGATACAGCGGAACTTGCCCATCAGCACGCAGGCGATGAGGGCGGCGATGGGGTTGGGTATCTCCTCCGTCAGCATCATGGCCACCATCAGCGCCAGGCAGAAGAGCGCGTGGGGCGCCTGACTCACCGCCGGCGCCACGTCGTCCACCTCGGCCGGCAGGTTCAGTACGATAAAATTGTTTTTCTTCAGCTGCAGCTGGCGAATCAGCTTCCAGTCGCCAATCACCAGCAGGATATCCCCAAGCGTCAGCTCCTCGTCAATCAGCTTGCCCGCCATCGCCTCGCCGTTGCGACGGATGCCCACCACGTTAACGCCGTAGCGGCTGCGAAAGCCCACCTGGCGCAGCGTCTTGCCCACCAATTCGGAATCGGGAATCAGGCTCACCTCCGCCATGCCCACATCCCTGGCCTGTTCGGAGAAATACTCGCCGCGCAGCACCATGGGTTCCAGCTGCTGCTCGCTGCAAAACTGCCGCAGATCCATCTCGGAAGCGGACATATCGATTAATAACACATCGCGCTGGCGCAGTTCGGTATTGCCGCCGGCGCTTACCATTACCCGGCGGAATTTGCGCCAGCGCTCGATGCCGACCACGTTGGCGCCGTAGCGATCGCGCAGCCTGAGGTCGTCCAGGCGCTGGCCGATAAGCGGCGAGCCGGGGCGCAGGGCCAGGCGACGCGCGCGGCCGGTCAGCTTATAATCGCGGATCAGATCGCGGAACGTCCGGCGCTGCCACTGCTCCCGCTCATGGCTGGCCTCGCCGCCGCCCAGCCAGTAGCGCGCCACCAGCATATAGCCGACGCCCAGCGCCAGCACCACCACGCCCACCGGCGTAACGGCGAAGAAGCCGAAGCCCTCGGCGCCGTCGCGCACCAATTCGCTGTTGACCACCATATTGGGCGGCGTCGCCACCAGGGACATCATGCCGCTTATCAGGGCGGCAAAGCTCAGCGGCATCATCATGCGGCTGGGGGAGGTTTTCATGCGCTGCGACACGCTCAGCACTACCGGGATGAATATCGCCACCACGCCGGTGGAGCTCATAATGGCGCCCAGGGCGGCGACGGTGATCATCAGCAGGATCAGCATGCGGGTTTCGCTTTTGCCCGCCACCCGCATCAGCCACTCGCCGACCTGGTAGGCGATGCCGGTACGCACCAGGCCCTCGCCGACGACAAACATGGCGGCGATCAGTAAGACGTTGGGATCGCTGAAGCCGGCGGTGGCTTCCGGCAACGACAGGGTGCCGCTCAGGACAAAGGCGATGATCACCAGCAGCGCCACCACATCCATGCGCACTTTGTTGGTGGTAAAGAGAAAGATAGCGATCAACAGCAGGGCCAGCACCCAGATGAGTTCGTTATTCACAACGTTTTCCCGGATTATAAAGCGGTGTCTGCGGCCAATCATGCCATAAAAAAGCCCCGGAATGGCGGGGCTAAATCATTAAACAGTTGATTTCTCTCAAGCTGTGCGCAGGCTGACGCGCGCACCCTGGCCGTCGCGTTCAATCACCAGTTGTTCCAGGGAGGTCAGGAGCAGGCCGATCGCCTCTTTCTGCGGCGTTTCCGGCGGCGGATTGACCGCGATGACCGGACAGCCGGCGGCCAGGCCGGCCTGGATGCCGGCGATGGCATCCTCCACGACGATGCAGTCCGCCGGCGCAAACCCCAGTTTTTTCGCGCCCAGCAGATAGGCGTCCGGCTGGGGTTTGCCGCGGGCGACCTGCTCGGCGGTGATAAGCCATGCCGGCTGCGGCAGGCGCCCGGCCCGCAGCCGCGCGGTGGCCACCGGCATCGACCCGGAGGTCACGATGGCCCAGGGAATATCCAGCGCGTTGAGCCGGTTAAGCAAATCCACCGCCCCGGGCAGCGCCGTTACCCCGTCGATGCACTCCGCCTCGAACTTTTCCAACGCGCTGAATTCGGACTGGATGCGTTCTTCGCTTTCCCCCGGCATAAAATGGCGCAACGACGTAATAGCCTGTTTGCCGTGGATAAAGTTCAACACCTCGTCGACGGGAACCCCCCGCCGCCTGGCCCAATTTCCCCAGGCTAATTCCACCACCGGCAATGAATCAATCAAGGTTCCATCAAGGTCAAATAAAAAACCTTTACACAGCACAGGCATATCTCCGGGTTAAGCCGTCAGGCATTGATAATTTGCGTAATTTCCACCGCGCTGAGATGATATTGGCGCGGACAGGATTGCCAGACGGCCAGCATTCGCAGATATTTATCCCACATCTTGGTCTGGGCGTTGAAACCGTGGGTGCCGGAATCAAAGTGGGTGTAGCGTCCCTCGGTAAAGACCATAAAGCGTACATAGCCCAGGTAACGCGCCTCGGTGGCGGCGTCAAAGCCAAGGAACGCCAGGCGACGCTCGTCGATGTCCTGTTTTTCCTTCAGGTTCGACCAGGAGACCTGCAGCGCGTGGTGCAGTTCCATGATATCGATAATCGTGCGGCAGACGTCTTCGCTCAACTGGCCGAAATCACGGTCCAGCTCGCGCATCTGCAGGCCGTAGCCGCGTTCCACAATGGTTTGCTGACGGCGATAGCGTTCGCCGTTGTCCGGGTCCAGCATGGACATCATCTTATACTGGTTGGACAGAATTAACCGTTGGGCGTTTGTCATCTCCATCATCCACTCCTGATTGTATACCGTGGGGCGCCGAACTGTTCGCGCCAATGGCGAGCGCCGCCCCGTGGGTGCCTCTAGTCGTCTGGCGCTAGCATCGCATAATGCGTACGATGGCGGTACCGGAAGCCGGCGCTTTTTTGATTTAAGACAGCAGGTGGCGAAATATCGCCCGTCCGCCGCCCGGGAAGGCGGCTGGCGGACAGCGACATAACGCTTATAAATCGTCCAGGAAGGCTTTATCCAGCAGCTTAAACGCACGCTTAAGCACGTCGGCCAGCATTTGATAGGTCGGCACGCCTTCCACCGGCGCCAGCGCCTGACCAGCCTCGTTAAGCTGATGGCGTACTTCATGGAACCAGTGCAAAAGCGTGGGGGGCAGCGGCGTCACGGAGCGTTTACCCAGCCACCACAGCCCCTGCATCGGCAGGCTGCAGGCAAAGATGGCGGTGGCCACCGCCGGCCCAAGCTGGCCGCCGAGGGCGATTTGCCAGGTCAGGGTAAAGACCGCCACCGCCGGCATGTAGCGCACGGCAAAGCGTGTGGCCGCGATCATGCGGTTTTCAGGAAAAAGCGGCGCCAGGCGTTTCTCGGTCGGCCAGGTTTTCATATAATCTTGTCCGCGCTGGAAAATTTTGTACCAGCTTACCGAACCGGAAGGAATTGTCGCCATAGCGGGCCTCAACTTTACGAATAAAAATTAAAATTTTTGTGCAAAATCACAATCAAATTGTATAACTTTTAAATATATTTTGTCTTTACTACCGGCAATCGTTATCCTTATTGCCGCCTTATGGCTGGCCCCTACGCACCGTTTGCGCCGCCTGAGCAGCACGATTCCGTGTAATGTCGCAACGATTAACCGCGATAAGTAAACACGTGTTTCAAAAAAATGTTTAACTTCAACAGTTTTCGATTTCATGTCAAATAAAACGCACTTTGGCATGATGTTAATCATAAATCTCAACGGCGTAATGCGCTACGCTTTATAGCTGATTGATGATTTATTAACCATGCACAACAAATAGGTACTTCCATGTCGAGTAAGCTAGTACTGGTTCTTAACTGTGGCAGTTCATCCCTAAAATTTGCCATTATCGATGCTGCCAACGGTGAAGAACATCTCTCCGGCCTCGCAGAATGTTTCAACCTGCCGGAAGCGCGCATCAAATGGAAGATGGACGGCGGCAAGCACGAAGCTGCGTTAGGAAACGGCGCCGCGCACAGCGAAGCGTTGAGCTTTATTGTTAATACAATTCTCGCTCAAAAACCAGAATTATCAGCGCAGCTCACCGCAATCGGCCATCGCGTCGTTAATGTTGGCGAAAAGTATACCGCCTCCGCCCTGCTCTCGGACGATGTGCTGCAAGCCATCAAGGATTCCATCCCGTTTGCGCCGCTGCATAATCCGGCCCATATCATCGGCATCAACGAAGCGCTGAAGGCGTTTCCAAAACTGGCCGACAAAAACGTCGCCGTGTTCGATACCGCCTTCCATCAGACCATGCCGGAAGAGTCGTTCCTGTATGCCCTGCCCTATGCGTTATATGAAGAGCACCGCATCCGCCGCTACGGCGCCCACGGCACCAGCCACTACTTTGTGACGCATGAAGCGGCGCGCATGCTGGATAAACCGGTGGAAGACGTCAACCTGATCACCTGCCACCTGGGCAACGGCGGTTCGGTTACCGCAGTGCGCAACGGCAAGAGCGTTGACACCTCCATGGGCCTGACCCCGCTGGAAGGCCTGGTGATGGGCACCCGCAGCGGCGATCTCGATCCCGCCATTATCTTCTTCTTGCATAATGCCATGGGCATGTCGGTTGAACAAATCGATAAACTGCTGACCAAGGAATCCGGCCTGCTGGGCCTGACCGGCGTCACCAGCGATATGCGCTGGGTTATCGACAATTACGATACGAAACCTGAAGCCAAGCGCGCCATGGATGTCTTCTGCCACCGCCTGGCGAAATATATCGGTTCCTATACCGCCCTGATGGACGGTCGCCTGGACGCGGTGATCTTCACCGGCGGCATCGGCGAAAACGCCGCCAAGGTGCGCGAACTGACCCTGGGCAAACTGGCCCTGCTGGGCTTTGAAATCGACCAGAAGCGCAACGAAGCGGCCCGTTTCGGCAACAGCGGCGTGATCACCACCGACGCCAGCCGTCCGGCGATTGTCATCACCACCAATGAAGAACTGGTCATTGCCCAGGATGCCGCCCGTCTGACGGCGTAACAGTATCTCCGTTCCGCCGGACAAGCGCCGGCGGAATACTTGTTTGACTAACGAGCAACCGTTGAAAGAGGTTTAGCCGTGTCCCGTACAATCATGTTGATCCCAACCGGCACCAGTGTCGGCCTGACAAGCATCAGCCTGGGTGTCATTCGCGCCATGGAGCAGAAAGGCGTGCGCCTGAGCGTGTTCAAGCCGATCGCGCAGCCCCGTGCCGGCGATGACGGTCTTGACGCCACCACCAATATTATCCGCGCCAACTCCACCATTCCATCCGCCGAACCGCTGCGCATGAGCTATGTGGAGTCGCTGCTGGGCTCCAACCAGCAAGACGTGCTGATGGAAGAGATCATCGCCCGTTATCATGACAATACCAAAGACGCGGAAGTGGTATTGGTGGAAGGCCTGGTGCCGACCCGCAAACATCAGTTCGCCAACGCGCTGAACTATGAAATCGCCAAGACGCTGAATGCGGAAATCGTCTTTGTGTTGTCGCTTGGCAACGATTCGCCCGATCAGCTGAAGGAACGCATCGAGCTGGCCCGTTCCAGCTTCGGCGGCAGCAAGAATAAAAGCATCGTCGGCGTTATCGTCAATAAACTGAACGCGCCGGTGGACGAACAGGGCCGCACCCGTCCGGACCTGTCGGAAATCTTTGACGACACGCCCAAGGCCAGCGTCGCCAATATCGATCCGAAGCAGCTGTTTGAAAACAGTCCGCTGCCGGTACTGGGTTGCGTACCCTGGAGCTTTGACCTGATTGCCGTGCGCGCCATCGACATGGCCAGGCATTTGGGCGCCACCATTATCAACGAAGGCGATATCCAGACCCGTCGCGTGCGTTCGGTGACCTTCTGCGCGCGCAGCCTGCCGAACATGCTGGAGCATTTCCGCCCGGGTTCGCTGCTGGTGACTTCCGCCGATCGTCCCGACGTGTTGGTTGCCGCCTGTCTGGCGGCCATGAACGGCGTGGAACTGGGCGCCATCCTGCTGACCGGCGGCTATAAGGTGGATGAACGCATCCAACGCCTGTGCGATCGCGCCTTCCTGACCGGCCTGCCGATGTTCACCGTGCAGACCAATACCTGGCAGACCTCGCTCAGCCTGCAGGGCTTTAGCCTTGAAGTGCCGGCCGACGACCATAGCCGGGTGGAAAAAGTGCAGAACTACGTTGCCGGTCATATCGACAACAACTGGATCGAGTCCCTGACCGCCAGCTCCGAGCGTTCGCGTCGCCTGTCGCCGCCGGCGTTCCGTTATCAGCTGACCGAGCTGGCGCGCCAGGCCGGCAAGCGTATCGTGATGCCTGAAGGTGATGAACCCCGTACCGTGAAAGCGGCGGCTATTTGCGCTGAACGCGGCATCGCGCATTGCGTGCTGTTGGGCAATCCGGACGAAATCCATCGCGTTGCCGCCGTGCAGGGCGTGGAATTGGGTAAAGGCATCGAGATTATCGACCCGGAAGTGGCCCGCGAACGTTACGTGGCCCGTCTGGTGGAGCTGCGCAAGAGCAAAGGCATGACCGAAGTGGTCGCGCGCGAGCAGTTGGAAGATAACGTCGTGCTGGGCACCCTGATGCTGGAACAAGGCGAAGTTGACGGCCTGGTATCCGGCGCGGTTCACACCACCGCCAATACCATCCGCCCGCCGCTGCAGTTGATCAAGACCGCGCCGGGCAGTTCGCTGGTGTCCTCGGTGTTCTTTATGCTGCTGCCGGAACAGGTGCTGGTGTATGGCGACTGCGCCATTAATCCGGACCCGACCGCGGAACAACTGGCCGAAATTGCCATTCAGTCCGCTGATTCCGCCGCGGCCTTCGGCATCGAACCGCGTGTGGCGATGATCTCCTACTCCACCGGCACGTCCGGCGCCGGCAGCGATGTGGAAAAAGTGCGTGAAGCCACCCGTCTGGCGCAGGAAAAACGTCCTGACCTGGTGATTGACGGTCCGTTGCAGTACGACGCCGCCATTATGGCCGATGTGGCGCTGTCCAAAGCGCCGAATTCGCCGGTTGCCGGTAAAGCCACCGTGTTCATCTTCCCGGATTTGAACACCGGCAACACCACGTACAAAGCAGTGCAGCGTTCAGCCGATCTGATCTCCATCGGGCCGATGCTGCAAGGGATGCGCAAGCCGGTTAATGACCTGTCGCGCGGCGCGCTGGTGGACGATATCGTTTATACCATCGCCCTGACCGCCATCCAGTCCAAACAGGCTGAAACGGCTAAATAATAAATAAGCCCGCTGGCCCTGTCAGTAGTAAGCACAACGCCGGCGCAAGCCGGCGTTTTTATTTGTGCGGGTAGCCTTGATACGCCTTGTCTGGGATGGGTGGTTACGCGCCTGCCGCGCCAGGGGACTTCGGTCGGGTGGTAAATCCGTGTCCGGTTCCCCTCCTGTTGGCATGCACTTCCCTTAACACGCCGGGTGTAGGTTCCGCGATCGCGGCCCCGGGTCCTGGCGGGCTATGGGAGTCCTAGGGTCGGGCCCTCTTGGGCATCCGTGAAGGTCAACGTCGCCACGTCGATGTCGCCGGGGCGGGGGTTGCGCTGGCGGCGTGCGGGAGATGTAGGTTGCTGTGGCGGGGGTTGCGCTTGCCGTGCGTTCGGCGGTTATATGGAATGCCGGGTGCCGGCAAGCGACAAAGAGGCCGTACCGCGACGGCCTCCTTGACCTCCGCGCGCCCGGCAGGTCGCGCGTCGCTGCGCGATGCCTTCCGTCGCCCATGCTCCCGTGATGCACCGGCCCGGTTAGCGCGCTTTATGCCGGGGCATATGTCGCTGTTGGTAATGTATTTTTTTAAGCGATAGCGGCGCTGTTGTGTTGGATAGGGTCTGGCGTCGGGATAGGTTAACCTGCTTGCGGGGAGGTTTATGTTGCCGTGGCGGGGGTTTCGCTTGCCGTGTGTTCGGCGGTTATATGGAATGCCGGGTGCCGGCAAGCGACAAGGAGGCCGTACCGCGACGGCCTCCTTGACCTCCGCGCGCCCGGCAGGTCGCGCGTCGCTGCGCGATGCCTTCCGTCGCCCATGCCCCCGTGATGCACCGGCCCGGTTAGCGCTCCCGGCGCCACCGGGCCTTTCGCCGCTCCCGGCGGCTCATGCCGGGGACACAGGCGCCGTCAGCGCGCTTTATGCCGGTCCACATGTCGCTGTTCGCACGGCATATTATGTAGCAATAGTGGCGCTGTTGTTTTGGATAAGGTCTGGCGTCGGAATGCGGTTGACGGTTCTGGAATACAACGGGTATGGAATGTCTCTGGCACAGCGAAAAGTTGGACATGCAGTCATGCAGTCATGCAATAAGACATTCATCATTCAGTTTTAAGTTTTAAGTTTTAACAGTAAGCGGTAAGCCATCAGCCATCAAACTGTAAACTTTAGCGCAAAATGTATACTGATACCTTTCCCGGTAATCACATACCGCGATGGACCCCAAAACGCTGTTTTTCTCACAGGCGATGGTGTTGACCTGGTGCCGGCATAGAGTGCGCCGGCGGCGCGCAGCGCGGCTGGATGAGCCGCCGGGAGCGGCGAAAGCCCGGATTGCGCTTGGAGCGCATATCGGGCGGTCCAAAAGCCGGGATGCGGCGTTGCCGGGAACCGCGCAGCGGCGCACGATCTGCCGGACGCGCGGAGGTCAAGGAGGCCGTCGCGGTACGGCCTCTTTGTCGCTTGCGGGCACCCGGCAATACCTATGAACACCTCACGCACGGCAAGCGAAACCTTCGCCGTGGCGACATATACCCGGCCACAAGCCAACCAAGCCATGGCAAGCAAAACCCCCGCCACGGCAACACAAATCACCCCGCACGGCAAGCGAGACCCACGCCCGATTCAGCCGCCAAGACAGGTATTACCTTTAACATGCCCAGATTAGCCTTGAGGCAGACAGTTACTCTTCTGCGGTTTTTTGCTCCGGGGCGGAGGGAGGTAAAGGCTTGCCGTGGCTTTGCTGGTTATTGCGGCTCATCCAAAGCGAAAGCGCCTTGAGGGAGTCCGGGGTGAATTCATCGCAGCGGGCGGTGATTTCCTCCGGGCGCAGCCATTTGACCGCCTCCACTTCTTCAGCCTGTAGGGCAAACGGACCGTGGGTGACGCAGCTGAACAGCGCGCCCCAGACCCGGCAATGGTCGTTTTCAAAGTAGAACAGCCCGTGCTCAGCAAACGGCACGCCGGCGATGCCCAGCTCTTCTTCTGCTTCCCGGCGGGCGGAATCAAGCATATTTTCACCGCTTTGCACCACGCCGCCGGCGGTGGCATCCAGATAACCCGGGTAAAAATCCTTGGTGGCGGTACGGCGCTGCACCAGGATATTGCCCATGCCGTCATGGACCACGATGTAGCTGGCGCGGTGCCTGAGACGTTCTGCGCGCATCTGCTGACGGCTGGCCTGGGCGATGACTTCATTCTCTTCGTTGACGATGTCAACCCATTCCACGCCAGCAGCCTGACTCTGTTCCACCATCTTTCGAATCCCTTGTTAACGAGACGCGGGAGAGCCGCGCACCTTAATTGTAATAAAATAAAAAAATTTGCACGAGTGGATCCGTCATAACTTAGTGGTTAATCGCCACTTGCGCAATAGTCTCGCTCGTTTCCAATGACACAACTCGTAATATTTCCTGTTCCAGGAGACCGTAGCTGGCGGCGAAGCCGCCTTTGGGGAGACTGACCGAGCCGGGATTGAAACACAGGATATCCTCCCGCCGCTCCGCCTGCGGAATATGAGTATGGCCGTAGACCACCACGTCGCCACGCCGCAGCGGGGGATGGCTGGCGGGATTGAAAAGATGCCCGTGGGTGACGAACAGCCGGGTATGATTCTCCAGCAGGACCTGCTGCCAGGGCGCGGTAATAGGGAACGTTAACAGCATTTGATCCACCTCGCTGTCGCAGTTGCCGCGCACCGCGATGATACGATCGGCATAGCCGTTCAGGAGCTCCGCCACCGCCGCCGGCTGGTATTCCTCCGGCAGGGCGTTGCGCGGGCCGTGATAAAGCAAATCGCCCAGCAGCACCAGCCACTGGGCGCCGCTGGCGTCATAGGCCGCCAGCATACGGCGGGTAGCGGCAAGCGAGCCGTGTATATCGGCGGCAAACATCAGTTTCATGGCAGCATCCTCTGGTTGTTCATCATCTCTCAAGCTTAACAAACTTACCGGCGCCGGTAACGGCGCTATGATGCGGCGGCCGGAACGGGTGGTGATTTCAACGGGCATTTGTTCTAGAGTGTCATCACGCGGCTATACATTCACAAGGAGCTTCTATGATTGACCTCTATTACGCGCCCACGCCCAACGGCCATAAAATAACGATTTTCCTGGAAGAAACCGGCCTGCCTTATCAAATCCATCCGATCAATATCTCCGCCAACCAACAGTTCGCGCCGGAATTTCTCGCCATCTCGCCCAACAATAAAATACCGGCGATCGTCGACCAGCAGCCCGCCGACGGCGGCGCGCCGTTAAGCCTGTTTGAATCCGGGGCGATTTTGCTTTATCTGGCGGATAAAACCGGCCAGCTTATCAGCAAGGATTTCCGCGAGCGCCAGGCCACGCTGCAATGGCTGTTCTGGCAAATGGCGGGTTTTGGCCCCATGCTGGGCCAGAACCACCATTTCAGCCATTACGCGCCCAAGCCGGTGCCTTACGCCATCGAGCGCTACCAGCTTGAGACCGTGCGCCTGTACGGCGTTTTAAACCGGCAACTGGCCCGCCATGCCTATATGGCCGGCGACAACATCAGCATTGCCGATATCGCCACCTATCCCTGGGTCGTTTCCCACGAGCGCCAGCATATCGATTTAGCGGATTTCCCGGCGGTGCGGCGCTGGTTCGACAGCATTCGCTCCCGCCCCGCGGTCGAGCGCGCCTATCAGATACCCGCGCAAAAAGCCTAGCCCACGCGCCGCGCCGCCCAGCCGGCGGCGCGGTTTATTTTACCGGTTTAATTGTCAATTTATTGTCAGTTCAGGGGTTTTGTTCACTCATTTTCCCGCAAAAATGGCCTATGCTTGTAACCAAGCTGTTAATTGACGTGCGCATTGCGGGAAGCGAGGGCAAATATGAAAATTTTGATCACCGGCGGAACCGGGCTTATTGGACGGCACCTGATCGCCAGGCTGCTGACATTGTCGCACCAGATCACGGTACTGACCCGCGATCCCCAGCGTGCCCAGCAAAAACTGGGTACCCACGTGACCACCCTGACCACGCTGGCCTCATGTCCCCACCTGGATGCGTTTGACGCGGTATTCAATCTGGCGGGCGAACCTATTGCCGATAAGCGCTGGACCGAGGAACAAAAAGATCGTCTTTGCCGCAGCCGCTGGGACGTGACCGAACGCCTGAGCCAGCTGATACGCCAGGGGGACGATCCGCCCCGCGTATTTATTTCCGGATCGGCGACGGGTTTTTACGGCAACCAGGATCAGATCCTGGTCACCGAGGACGAACCGCCGGTCGCCGAATTCACCCACACCTTATGTCAGCGCTGGGAAGAGCTGGCGCTGAGCGCGCAAAGTCCGCGCACGCGCGTCTGCCTGTCGCGCACCGGCGTGGTGCTGGCGGCGGACGGCGGCATACTGGGCAAACTGCTGCCGCTGTTTAAACTGGGGCTGGGCGGACCTATCGGCAACGGTCGCCAGTTCCTGTCCTGGATCCATATCGACGACATGGTGGATGCGCTGATCTTCCTGCTGAACACCGACGGGTTAAGCGGCCCGTTCAACCTGGTGGCGCCCTACCCGGTGCATAATGAACAATTCGCCGCCACCCTGGGCGAGGCGCTGCACCGCCCGGCCTTAATGCGCGCTCCGGCGGCGGCGGTAAAGCTGATGATGGGCGAAGGCGCCACGCTGATGCTGGGCGGCCAGCGGGCGGTCCCCAAACGCCTGGAAGCGGCCGGATTTACCTTTCGCTACATGGAGCTCAGGGACGCGCTGGCCGATATCGTTAAAGACGAATAAATCCCGAGCGCCCCATGGCACGGTATGCCCGCCAACACTTATCTCAACGCAGACGTGTTCAAGGGAGAGCGTGCCTATGGGGTCGAATCGGGCATGATTTTCCCGACCGACCGAGGCCCCGTGGCATGGTAGGCCCGCCAACACTTATCTCAAAGCAGACGTGTTCAAGGGAGAGCGTGCCTATGGGGTCGGATCGGGCGTGTTGTTCCCGCCCGACCGAGGCCCCATGGCAGGGTAGGCCCACCAACACTTATCTCAACGCAGTCGTGTTCAAGGGAGAGCATGCCAATGGGTCGAATCGGGCGTGATTTTCCCGCCCGACCGAGGCCCCATGGCATGGTAGGCCCGCCAACACTTATCTCAACGCAGTCGTGTTTAAGGGAGAGCATGCCAATGGGGTCGAATCGGGCGTGATTTTCCCGCCCGACCGAGGCCCCATGGCTGGGTAGGCCCGCCAACGCCGAACTCAACGCAGACGTGTTCAAGGGAGAGCGTGCCAATGGGGTCGAATCGGGCGTGGTTTTCCCGCCCGACCGAGGCCCCATGGCATGGTAGGCCCGCCAACACTTATCTCAACGCAGTCGTGTTGGAGGGAGAGCGTGCCTATGGGGCGTCCGTTCTATTTGAGGGCGCCGGACAAGAATTGCTGCAACCGGGCGCTCTTCGGGCTCCCGAACACATCGGCCGGTGTCCCCTCTTCCTCGATAACCCCCTGGTGCAAAAATATAACGTGATTGGACACATGCCGGGCAAACTCCATCTCATGGGTCACCACCACCATGGTTTTACCCTCTTCCGCCAGCTTCTGCATAATACGCAGCACCTCGCCCACCAGCTCGGGGTCCAGCGCGGAGGTCGGTTCATCAAACAACAGCACATCCGGTTCCATCGCCAACGCGCGCGCGATGGACACCCGCTGCTGCTGCCCGCCGGACAGATTGATCGGATATTTCGCCTGGGCGCGCGCGTCAATGCCCACCTTATCCAGATACAGCACCGCCCGCTCGCGCGCCTCGCTCTTACTTAATCCCAACACCTGCACCGGCGCTTCCATCACGTTTTCCAGCACCGTCATATGGCTCCACAAATTAAAATGCTGGAATACCATGGTCAGCCGGGTCCGCAGC
Organism: Sodalis sp. RH24; assembly: GCF_047324145.1. Taxonomy (NCBI): domain Bacteria; kingdom Pseudomonadati; phylum Pseudomonadota; class Gammaproteobacteria; order Enterobacterales; family Bruguierivoracaceae; genus Sodalis; species Sodalis sp. RH24. Next base: position 5,251,950 of record NZ_CP178729.1, on the reverse strand, counting down.
AGCTGCAGCTGTTTTTTATCGAACACTTTCAGCTGCCCGTCCCGATCCCGCACCATATGGATATCGATATTATTGACGCTTATCGACCCCTCGCTCGGTTTTTCCAGGAAGTTGATACAGCGTAAAAACGTACTTTTACCCGACCCCGAGGAGCCGATAATGCTGATAACATCCCCCGCGCGCGCCTCCAGCGAAACCCCTTTCAGGACTTCCTGATCGCCGTAGCGCTTGTGCAGCTCCTTAATCAACAGTTTGGTATCTTGCATAGTCATATCCTGCGCGTAATGGGATTATTGCGGCTTAACGTGGCGCAGCCAGCGTTTTTCCGCCCGGCGAAACAGCCCTATCAGCACAAAAGAGATCATCAGGTAAATCACCGCCGCGATACCGAAGGCGTAAAAAGGCTGGTAGGTCGCCGCGTTGATGTCGCGCGCAATCTTCAGCACGTCGGGAACCGTGGCGGTAAAGGCCAGGGCGGTGGAGTGCAGCATCAGGATCACCTCGTTACTGTAGGCCGGGATGGCGGTACGCAGCGCGGAGGGCAGGATGATGCAACGGTACAACTTAAACCAGGTGAACCCATAGGCCCGCGCCGCCTCGATTTCGCCGTGCGGCACCGCGCGAATGGCGCCCGCGAAGATTTCAGTGGTATAGGCGCAGGTATTCAGCGTCAGCGCCAGTATGGTGCAATTCAGGCCGCTGCGAAAAAAAGCGTTAAGCATATCCGTGCCGCGCACAATCTCCAGACTGTACATGCCGGAATAAAATACCAGCAGTTGCACATACAGCGGCGTACCGCGAAAGATATAGGTAAACAGCCAGACCGGGAAACGCACCCAGGGACGCGGCGACACGCGCGCCACCGCCATAAAAACCGCCAGCACCCCGCCGATAACCACGGAAGAAATCAGCAGCCACAGTGTTACCGCCAGTCCGGTAAAACGATAACCGTCGCTCCATAACAAAGCCGGACCATATTGCCGCAGGATCTCAATCATAACTCGGCCTTCTTAACGCCCATGGAATAACGCCGGGTCAGCCATAACAGCACCCCGTTGGACAAGGTGGTGAAAATCAGGTAGACCACCCCCGCCACGATGGCGAAATAAAAGGGTTGATAAGTACCCTTGCCGGCCAGCTGCGTGGCCTTGACCACATCGTTAAGGCCCAGCAGCGAGACCAGCGCCGTGGCCTTGAGAATAACCTGCCAGTTGTTGCCGATGCCGGGCAGCGCGAAACGCATCATGGCCGGAAACATGATGCGGCGGAAAATCTGCGCGCCGGAAAAACCAAAGGCGGTGGCCGCTTCTATCTGGCCGCGCGGCACTGCCATAAACGCGCCGCGAAAGGTTTCGGTAAAATAGGCGCCGTAGATAAAACCGAGGGTAATGATGCCGGCCGCCATGGGGTCGATATCAATCTGGTCCATGCCGATGGCTTCGGTCAGGCTGTTCAGGGCGATTTGCAGGCCGTAGAAAATCAGCAGCATCAGCACCAGATCGGGTACGCCGCGAATGAGCGTGGTATAGCCGTCAAAAATGCCTGCCAGGGTACGGCTGCGGGAAAGTTTTGCGCCGGCGCCGATCAGGCCGATGATTACCGAGAGCACCACCGACGTAAGCGCCAGCTCAAGGGTAACTAGGGCACCGTTAATGATGAGTTGCGAATAACCATAAAGCATCGATCATATCCTGTCCTGGCGGAGGATAACAACTATTCGCCCGCGCAAGGCGCGGGCAAACACAAAATGACAGGATTAACCGCCGTACACGTCAAAATCAAAATACTGCTTGGCAAATTTATCGTAGGTGCCGTCTTTGCGCATCTCGGCAAAGGCTTTGTTCAGCGCGGCCTTCAGATCGGTTTCATCTTTACGCAGGCCCATGCCGGTGCCGACGCCGAAGAATTTATCGTCTTTAACCGCCGGACCGGCGAAGACATAGCCTTTACCGGCAGGCTGTTTCAGGAAACCTTCGCTGGCGGCCACTTCATCCTGGAACGCGGCGTCGACACGGCCGGCGGCCAGATCGGCATAGATCAGATCCTGGTTGGCATAGGCGACGACGTCAATGCCCTTCGGCGCCCAGTTGGCGTTGGCATAGGCTTCCTGGGTGGAGCCTTGCAGCACGCCGACGCGTTTACCCTTCAGGGCATCCAGGGTCGGGGTAATGGTGGTGCCGGCCTTGGCGATCAGGCGGGCATTGGCGGCATACAGCTTATCGGTAAAGTCGATTTCCTGTTCGCGTTTTTCAGTGATGGACAGCGAGGAGATGATGGCGTCGATTTTTTTCGCTTTCAGCGAGGGGATCAGGGCGTCGAAATCACTTTCCACAAAGGTGCATTTAGCCTGGATGCGTTTGCAAAGCTCTTTGGCGAGGTCAATATCAAAACCAACCAGTTCGCCGCTGGCATTTTTCGATTCGAACGGCGCATAGGTGGGATCGGTGCCGATTTTAATATTTTTGGGCACGGCGGCATACGCGCTGCCGGCAGCGGCCAGAGCAAATACCAGAGGAAGGACTTTAACCAGCTTATTCATACATTACCCTCGGAATAATTTTAATTAGGCACACACCGTGATGTTTTCAGCGGAATGAGTTGCACTTTTCGTGCCATTTCAGCGCAAGTGGCCAATAGCCCGACCACCTGCGCACAAAACCGGCTGACCTGCTTATTTACTACCCGGGCCGGGGCGAACCCGCGCCGTTTCCAGCCTGAGGGCATAGCGTCAGGGCGGGTGCCGCGGGGCGGCTGCACCATAAAAAAACACAGCCTGATCACTATTGGTGCAATGTTATCAGAACGCGCCATCAGGTTGCGTCGCTATGCTGGAAACAACCTATAAAAATGCCGGCGGCTTCACATCCCGCGAATAAATCCGGCAGGATTTTCACCGTCAGTTAGCGCCCTGCCAGCGCTGGAACAGGTCCTGCGGCAGCGCGATATCGAATTGGTCCAGCACCCGGTTGACGGTCTGGTCGACCACGTCGTGCAGGGTGACGGGACGGTGATAAAACGCCGGCACCGGCGGCATGATGACGGCGCCCATTTCCGCGGCGGCGGTCATCAGCCGCAGATGGCCCACGTGCAGCGGCGTTTCGCGCACGCCCAGCACCAGGGTGCGCCGCTCTTTTAACACCACGTCGGCCGCACGCGTGAGCAGGCCGTCGCTGTAGCTGTTGACGATGGCCGACAGGGTTTTCATTGAACAGGGCAGAATCACCATGCCGGCGGTGTGGAAGGAGCCGGAGCTGATATTGGCGGCAATGTCGCGGCAATCGTGGAACTCATCCGCCAGGGCCTGCAAATCGCGCACGCTGTAATCGGTTTCAAGCGCCAGCGTCTGGCGCGCGGCGTTGCTTAGCACCAGATGGGTTTCAATGCCGTCCAGCGCCTTGAGCACCTGCAGCAGCCTGATGCCATAAATGGCGCCGCTGGCGCCGGTAATACCGACGATCAGTCGTTTCATGTCAGTTCTCCCTGTCGCGGACGCCGGATGGATCGGCGCCGCCCATAATAAAAACACCCGGCGCGTGTTACCGCCCGGGTGCATATATCGTCTACCGGTTAACCGCCGGGGGATCGGTGCGGGTTGCGCCCCTCACCCTTCGTTATACATCTCCAGGTTTTCGACTTCGTTTTGGCGCTGGACGGCTTTGACGTCGTCGTTGCGTAACGATTCAAGATAGTCGAGATAACGCTGGTCGACATCCTTGGTGACGTAAATACCGTTAAATACCGAGGATTCAAATTGTACCACATCCGGGTTATCTTCCCGCACCGCCGCCTCGAGGTCGCCGAGGTCCTGGAAGATCAGCGCGTCCGCGCCAATCAGCGCGCGGATTTCGTCCACTTCGCGGCCGTGGGCAATCAGTTCGGTGGCGCTTGGCATATCAATGCCGTAGACATTGGGGAAACGGATTTCCGGCGCCGCGGAGGCCAGGTAGACATTACGCGCCCCGGCTTCGCGCGCCATTTCCACGATCTGTTCGGACGTGGTGCCGCGCACGATGGAGTCGTCCACCAGCAGTACGTTTTTATCGCGGAACTCGGCGCGGTTGGCGTTGAGTTTGCGGCGTACCGATTGGCGGCGCACCTGCTGGCCGGGCATGATAAAGGTACGGCCCACGTAGCGGTTTTTTACAAAACCCTGGCGGTAAGGCAGGTTGAGGATGCGGGCGATTTCGAGCGCGATATCGCAGGATGTTTCCGGGATGGGGATCACCACGTCGATATCCAGGTCTTCCCATTCACGGGCGATTTTTTCGCCCAGTTTTTGCCCCATGCGCACGCGGGCGCTGTAGACCGAAATTTTATCGATAAAGGAATCCGGGCGGGCAAAATAGACATATTCGAACAGGCACGGATGGCTTTGGGGGTTTTCGGCGCACTGGCGGGTGAACAGTTGGCCCGCTTCAGTGATATACACCGCCTCGCCCGGCGCCACGTCGCGCAGGAACTCAAAGTCCAGCGTATCAAGCGCCACGCTTTCGGAAGCCACCATGTATTCGTTGCGTCCGTCGGCGAGGGTGCGCTTGCCGATAACCAGGGGGCGGATGCCGTTCGGATCGCGAAACGCAATCAGGCCATGGCCGATAATCATGCCGACCACGGCATAGGCGCCGCGGATCTGCTGGTGGGTGGCCGCAACCGCCGCGAAGATATCATCGGCTTCCAGCGGGTAGTCCGGAAAGCGGTCCAGTTCGCTGGCCAGGATATTCAGCAGGATTTCCGAATCGGACGTGGTATTGATATGCCGGCGTCCTTTTTCGAATAATTTTTTGCGTAATTCGTGGGCGTTGGTCAGGTTGCCGTTATGCGCCAGGGTGATGCCGAACGGGGAATTGACATAGAAGGGTTGCGCCTCGGAGGCGCTGGAACTGCCGGCGGTGGGGTAACGTACATGGCCGATGCCCATGTTCCCCTGCAAACGCTGCATGTGGCGTGCTTCAAATACATCCTTCACCAGGCCATTGGCTTTGCGCAGGCGAAAGCAATCCAATGCATCAATGGTGACGATGCCTGCGGCATCCTGCCCACGGTGCTGGAGCACCGTTAACGCGTCATAAATCGACTGGTTGACCGGCATAAATCCGGCGATACCGACAATACCGCACATAATGTCATTTCCTCATCAGCGTTACCGAAGCGTGAGATGCTTGGGTAAGAAACTCGACGTGCTTTGCAGATAGTCGAAGAACCATCTGATAATACCGCTGAATTGCGGTATAAGCTGGGACTGCTGCCAGTCCGCGCTCTGGGAGAAGCCGGTGAAGGTATCCAGGAAGAATAGCATGGCCGATACGACCAGTATGCCCCTGAGTGCGCCGAAACAGACGCCCAACACGCGGTCGGTGCCGGATAAACCGGTCCGCTCCACCAGAGAGCCAATCACGTAGTTGACGATTGCCCCGACGATCAGGGTAGCCACGAACAGCAAGGCAATCGCGATACCGTTACGAACCAGCTGATCTTCAAAGCGGGTAAAATAGATAGCAAGATAAACATAATAGTGGCTGGCCACAAAAAACGCACATGCCCATGTCACTAATGATAATGCTTCACGTATAAACCCGCGAATCAGACTTATCAGAGCAGAAAATACGATGATGCCAATAATGACGTAATCAACCCAGATCATGCATGCATCCCTTGGTCATCCGCCCCGAAGCTGGTTCGCGGCGAATTCTATCAGAAAACGAAAACGTTTGCGCAGCGGAATTCCTGCCCAAAGTTAAATAAATAACGGCGATTAAAAAAAGCCAATCGCCGCAGGAAGATAGGCCGGCGACGGCACGCTCTCCCTTTAACACGCCTTGTGCAAGGACGGTGCTAGCGGGCCTACCGCGCCATGGGGCGCTCGGTCGGGCGGGAACACCACGCCCGATTCGACCCCATTGGCACGCTCTCCCTTTAACACGCCCTGTGCAAGGACGGTGCTAGCGGGCCTGCCGCGCCATGGGGCGCTCGGTCGGGCGGGAACACCACGCCCGATTCGACCCCATTGGCACGCTCTTCCTTTAACACGCCTTGTGCAAGGACGGTGCTAGCGGGCCTACCGCGCCATGGGGCGCTCGGTCGGGCGGGAACACCACGCCCGATTCGACCCCATTGGCACGCTCTTCCTTTAACACGCCTTGTGCAAGGACGGTGCTAGCGGGCCTGCCGCGCCATGGGGCGCTCGGTCGGGCGGGAACACCACGCCCGATTCGACCCCATTGGCACGCTCTCCCTTTAACGCGCCCTGTGCAAGGACGGTGCGAGCGGGCCTGCCGCATATCTATTACCGGGGCTGGTAAGCCCGCAGCTGGCCGCTCAGGCCGCTGAGCTGGTTCATTTCAGGCAGCGAGCTTTGCAGCTTTTGCTTCGATGCGTCCGGCCCGACGAAAATGCGTGTAATCTGCCCCGCCACCGGCGTCGACGGCACGGTATAGACCCGGTAACCGGACAAGCGCAGCTTGCCGACAATTTCCGTTACCTTGGTCGCGTTTTTCAGCGCCCCGAGCTGCACTACCCAGGCTTGTCCCTGTGGCGCCTGTTCCGGGGTTTCCTTTTCCACCGGCTTAGGCGCGGCGACCGGTTTGGCTTCAGGGGCCGCGTCCGTGCGCGGCGCAACGGGTTTGGCCTCGGCGATTTCCGTGCGGGCCTCGGGTTTCGCGGCCGGCTTGGCCGGTTCCATGCGCGGCGCGGGCGCGGCGACGGGTTTGGCTTGCTCAGGTCGCGCGGTGGGTTTGACCGGCTCCTGGCGGGCGGCGGCGGTGGGTTTGGCCGGTGCGGCCTTTACCGTCTCGCGCGGCGGGGCCTTGGGCGCTGCCTTCACCGGCGGCGACGCTGGCTGCGGGGCGTCCGGCGTGTCGGAGTCGTCCGCATCCGGCGCCTGGCTGGCCTGCTCTACCGCCGCCCCCGCGCCTTCCGGCGGCTGGCTGGGCAGGGCCTGGTTGGCCTGCGGCGAGGCATCCGCCTCGTCGCTGTCGCCGGGTTTAGGCACCAGGGGAATAGCGGCAAACTCGTCCTGGTAGTGCTTTTTTTTGCCATCCAGCAGCCCGGGCAGGACAATAACCCCCAAGGCGACGATGATGATGGTTCCCACCAAGCGGTTTTGAAACTTACTCGCCACGTTCTTTCTCCGGGTCTGTTATCGCAACGATCGGCGCCACGGTATGAAATGAACCAAACACCAGCACGCAGTCATCGGCGTCGGCATCCTGCAACGCCTGTCGCCAGGCCGAGGCCACATCGTCAAATTGCCGGGCATGATCGAGATGGGCCGCCAGCTGCGCCGCGGTGGCGCCGCGCGCATCAATCAGGGTGGCGCAATACCATTCAGCCACCTGCCCGCGCAGGCAGCCCAGGGTGCCGGCAATATCCTTGTCGGCCAGCATGCCCACCACGGCGCGCACTTTCCCCCGGATTTTCAGGGTTGCCAGCCGTTGCGCCAGATACCCGGCGGCGTGTGGATTATGCGCCACATCCAGGATGCGCAGCGGCCGTTGGCCGACGACCTGGAAACGGCCCGGCAGGGACGCCTCGGCGAGTCCCCGGCGGATGGCCTGGTCGGAGACCGGCAGGGGAAAACGCCGGAGCGCCGCAAGGGCGGTGGCGGCATTTTCCAGCGGAATCAGCGGCAGCGGCAATCCGGTCAGCGCCGACTGCTGGTCGCGCCAGTCCCAGGTATCGCCGTCCCGGCTGAAGCGCCAGTCGCGATCGCGGCAGTACAGCAGCGCGCCCACGGCGAGCGCCGTGCTGTCGATTGAGGCGGGTCGATCCGGTTCGCCGACCACAGCCGGGCGGCCCGCCCGCAGGATACCGGCTTTTTCCCGGCCGATACTCTCGCGATCCGGCCCCAGCAGTTCGGTATGATCAAGGGCGATGCTGGTGATCACCGCCACATCGGCATCAACGATATTGGTGGCATCCAGCCGCCCGCCCAGGCCGACCTCGAGCACCGCCACGTCCAGCCGTGCCTGCTTGAACAGCCAAAAGGCCGCCAGGGTGCCGAACTCGAAATAACTTAGGGAAGTGGCGCCGCGCCCCGCTTCAACCGCCGCCATGGCCGCGCTGTGCTGCGCCTCGGGCAGTTCCCGCCCCTGGATGCGCACCCGTTCGGTATAATGCAGCAGATGGGGAGAGCTGTAGACGCCGACCTTGAATCCCGCGGCCAGCAATACCGCCTCGATCAGCCGGCAGGTGGTGCCTTTGCCATTGGTGCCCGCGACGGTAATAACCCGGGGGGCGGGACGCAGCAGGGCCATATCGGCGGCGACCAGGCCTACCCGATCCAGGCCGAGGTCGATGGTCTTGGCGTGCAGGCGTTCAAGATAATGCAGCCACGCCGCCAGCGGCGAGGTGGCTTGTGGAGCAACAAGGTTTTCCATAGGCCCCGTCCTCAGACTTCGTCCGGACGCTCTTCGTGGATCGTCTCAGGCCTCGCCTCATGGGAATGTTCCGCTTCCGGCTGCGGCCTGCCGGTCATTTTGGCCAGCAGTCCCGCCAGTTTAAGGCGCATCTCCGGCCGGCGGATAATCATATCAATGGCGCCTTTCTCCAGCAGGAATTCGCTGCGCTGGAACCCGGCCGGCAGTTTTTCCCGTACCGTTTGTTCAATGACGCGCGGCCCGGCAAAACCTATCAGCGCCTTGGGTTCGGCGATATTCAAATCGCCGAGCATGGCGAGACTTGCGGATACGCCGCCCATGGTCGGATCGGTAAGCACCGAAATATAAGGCAAACGGCGCGCGCGCAGCTTCGCCAGCGCGGCGCTGGTTTTCGCCATCTGCATCAGCGATATCAGCGCTTCCTGCATACGGGCGCCGCCGCTGGCGGAAAAGCAGACCAGCGGGCATTCGTCTTCCAGCGCCTGCTCGACGGCACGGACAAAACGCGCCCCGACCACCGACGACATAGAGCCGCCGATAAAGGCGAATTCAAAAGACGCCGCGACCACCGGCATAGCGTATAGGGTGCCTTTCATTACCACCAGCGCGTCTTTTTCATCGGTGGCCTTTTGCGCCGCCGCCAGGCGATCTTTGTATTTTTTCGAGTCCTTGAACTTCAGGATATCCCGGGGTTCCAGCTCGCTGCCCAACTCCACCTCGCTGCCTTTATCCAAAAAGGCATGCAGGCGGGCGCGGGCGGTCATGCGCATATGATGATCGCATTTGGGGCAGACCTCGAGGTTGCGCTCAAGCTCGGCACGGTAGAGTACCTGCCCGCAGCTATCACACTTGGTCCATACGCCTTCGGGGATATTCGCCCTGCGCGCCGGGGTGATAGTGCTCTTGTTAAGTATTCGTTCAATCCAGCTCATCGATAACCTTTCTGTTTGAACCTGGCAAGCGCCAGTCCGCTATTCATACCTTGGCCGCGGCGCGGCAGGACGTCCGTCGTTGTCTTGCCGCCGCCTTATTCAACGCGCCTGGACGGCGCGATGAAGAGCCTTTGAAAATGTCGCCCATTAAACCATAACCGCCAACGAGTTGGGATAGAAAACTCTGCCCGTCGCTCACAAATCATCCATGGCGCGGACAAATCCCGCGCGTTTATCTGCGGGCGGCGGCGCGCCTGTGGCGCCATACCTCAATCACCCCGGGCAGGATAGACAGCAGAATGATGGCGACAATCAATAATTTCAAGTTTTCCTGCACCACCGGCAGATCGCCGAACAGGTAACCGGCATAGGTAAACAGGACTACCCATATGACGCCGCCGGTAATATTGAACAGGGCGAAATGGCGATAGGACATATGTCCCATGCCGGCGACGAAGGGCGCGAACGTCCTGACAATCGGCACAAACCGGGCCAGGATAATGGTTTTACCACCGTGACGCGCGTAGAACTGGTGGGTCTTGTCCAGGTAGCTGCGGCGGAAAATCCTGGAATGGGGATTACTGAACAGTTTTTCACCGAACAGCCGCCCGATGGTGTAGTTGACCGCATCGCCCAATATCGCGGCGGCGGCCATCAGCAGCGCCATCAGATGCACATCCAGGCTGCTGCTCGGCAAAGCCGCCAGCGCGCCCGCGACAAACAGCAGCGAATCGCCGGGCAGGAAGGGCGTCACCACCAGACCGGTTTCACAAAACAGAATGAGAAACAGGATGGCGTAGACCCAGATGCCGTACTGCGCCACCAATTCCGCCAGATGGACGTCAATATGCAGAATAAAATCAATAATAAATCTTATAAATTCCATGTTCAGAATTCCGGAAGCGCAAATGATATGTTCAGTACCGTCAATCCAGCAGGAATAACGGTCCCATGGGAGGATACGGCAAATCGAACTGGCCAGGGTAGTCCACCGCCACCAGATAAAGCCCTTCCGCCCTGGCAGTAGCGGCGGCCAGGGCGCGATCCCGTGCTTCCAGTAATTCGTTCATCCACTCCAGCGGACGGTTGCCGCAGCCTATTTCCATCAGGCTGCCCACGATATTACGCACCATATGATGCAGGAAAGCGTTGGCCTTGATATCCACCACGATATAAGCGCCGTGGCGCGTGACCTGCAGATGTTTTAGATTGCGCCAGGGCGTGCGCGACTGGCACTGCAGGGCGCGGAACGATGTAAAATCATGTTCGCCCAGCAGACATTGCCCCGCCCGCTCCATGATATCCGCATCCAGCTGATGGTAATAATGCGTCACGCCCCGGGATAAAATTGCCGGGCGATAAGGATGATTATAGATAATATAGCGGTAACGACGCGCCGTGGCGCTAAAACGCGCGTGAAATTCGCCCGCGACGGCGCGGACCCAGCGCACCGCCACGTCCGGCGGCAGGTTGGCGTTAACGCCCAGGGTCCAGGCGGAGTCTTCGCGCCGCGCGCCGGTGTCGAAATGCACCACCTGGCCGGTGGCGTGCACTCCCGCGTCGGTACGCCCGGCGCACTGCACCGCGATCGGCTCGTTGGCGACTTTGGATAAGGCCTGCTCCAGGCAAGACTGGACGCTGACGACTTCCGACTGGCGCTGCCAGCCGTAGAAACGGCTGCCGTCATATTCAATGCCCAGCGCTATCCTGGACGTTGCCGGCTGACCGGCGAATACTTCCCGGGACATTAATAAAAGTACTCCGCCACCAGCAGCTCCGCGGTCAGCAACGCCATCAGCGCGCCGCCGAAGCGGACATTATCCGCCACCGACCAGAATTGCAGCAGATCCGGCATGCCGTAATCGTTGCGCAGGCAGCCGATGCTAAGGTGCGCCTGTCCCGAGGCATCCTCCACCTGGGTGGGATACTCCCCTTCCTCGCTGACATTGATGCTTTCGCCCGCCGTTAACGCGTCGCGCGCTTCCTCAGGGCCCATCGGCCGCTGGGTTTCCAGATGCACCATCTGGGCGTGGCCGTAAAATACCGGGGCCTGGACGCTGCTGACCGCAATCGGCAATCCCTCGTCCTGCAGAACCTTGCGCACTTCATCCACCAGGCGCCGCTCAACCTGGACGCTGCCCAGTTCGTCCGCCACCAGAGGCAACATATTAAACGCCAACTGGCGGCTGAAGAAGCCCGGCTCGGTGGGCAGGCCGTTCAGCAGCCTGGCGCTTTGGCCCGCCAACGCGTCCACCGCCGCCTTGCCCTGGCCGGAAGCGGAGAGCAGGTTGACGACATGCAGCCGGGCGATGCCGGCCAGGTCGGTAAGCGGCCTCACCGCCAGCAGCAGCTGGCTGGTCAGGCTGTCGGCGACCGCCACCAGGTTGCGGTTGCGATAATCCGCCAGCACCGCGTCATTGACGCCGGGCACCACCAGCGGCACGTCCGGCTCCAGTGCGAACAGGCCGCTGGAATCGATAACCACGCAGCCCGCGGCGGCGGCGGGTTCAGCATAAAGCGCGCTGGCGCCGCTGCCCGCCACGAAAAAAGCCAGTTGCGCCTGAGTCCAGTCAAACTGCGCGGCGTCGGCGACCAGGATACTTTTGCCGTCGTAACGCAGGGTTTCACCGGCGCTGCGCTCGCTGGCCAGTAAAAACAGTTCACCTACCGGGAACTGCCGCTCTTGCAGCAATTCCAGCAGCGCCGTACCGACCGCGCCTGTTGCGCCCAAAAGGGCGATATTCCAGCCGTCAGACATAACAACTCTCCAAAGCAATGCATCATCGGGGCGGGGAGGCAGAGCCTGCCCGCGCAATAAGGTTATACCAGCCATACTTCACGTTAGGGTATAGGTACGGTCGGGTGTCTAGCGGGCGCCGGCCAGCAGGGCGTTAAAACCGAGTTCGCGCAGCGTCGCCGCCGCCGCGGCGTCATCGCTTTCAACACACAGCGACGACCATTCGCGTCGGTCATGGTACTGCCTGCGCAGCCGGTCGAATTCTCCCGGCATGGCCGCCACCCGGCGCAGGGACGCATCATCGCGGCGCACATCATACACCAGATGGACCAACTGGCGGAGCATCGCCTCGTCAAGGCCGCCGTGCAACCGTACCCGCTCTACCGACGGCCGGGGCAACAGCTCGCCGAGCGGCGCCCGCAGCGGCGTGCCGAGAAAAGCGCTGTATGCCTCGAAAACCTGGGTGGTGCCGCGCGCCTTGCCTTCGAGCGTATAGCCGGCAATATGCGGCGTGCCGATATCGACACGAGACAGCAGCGATGGCGACAGCGCCGGCTCCGGTTCCCAGACATCAAGCACGGCGCGCATTTTTTTCCCGTGCTCCAGGGCGGCCAGCAGCGCGGCGTTATCCACCACCGCGCCGCGGCAGGCATTGATTAAAATACGGCCGTCGGGCAGCGCCGCCAGCAGTTCCGCATCCACCTGATGCCAGGTGCGATAAGGCCCGGACATGTTCAAGGGGGTATGGAACGTCAGCACGTCCGCCTCGCGCACCAGGGTTGCCAGCGGATGGAAATCCCCGTCATCGCCCCGATCGGCGCGCGGAGGATCGCACAACAGGGTGCGGATGCCCAGCGCCTTAAGGCGGCGATCGAGCCGCCCACCCACGTTGCCTGCGCCGATAATGCCGACGGTTTTATCACGCAGGGAAAAGCCGTCGCGCTCCGCCAGCATCAGCAGGGAGGAAAAAACATACTCCACCACCGCGACGGCATTACAACCCGGCGCGGCGGAAAAAGCGATGCCGGCCTGCTCCAGCCAGGCTTCATCCACATGATCGGTGCCCGCGGTCGCCGTGCCGACGAATTTCACGCCGCTGCCGGCCAGGAGCCCGGCGTTAACCTGAGTGACCGAGCGCACCATCAGCGCATCGGCGCCCGCAAGCGCTGCGGCCGACAGCTGGCGTCCGGCAACCGGCACGACCTCGCCCAACCGGCTGAACAATTCGTGGGCATAGGGCATGTTTTCATCGACCAGTATTTTCACATCCGACTCCGGAAGCCAGCGGCCTGCGTGTTAAAAAGGGGGAATATTTTGCCACCGAACGGGGAAAAATCCCAATGCTATCGCGCACGGGATTGGCACAACATATTAATACCGTATTATTATTGCCCGCTTATGTTTAGGATGCCCTAAGAAAAACCCTTTTATCCGCCAGGCTACTCTGAGAACCGTATCATGGCGGATTGACGTTAAAAGGACCGTCGCATGACTATTTTTTATCCCCTGCTGGCCGTGCTGATCTGGTCGGTCAACGCCATCGTCAGCAAAATGTCCGCCAGCGCCATCGACCCGGCGGCGATTTCCTTTTACCGTTGGCTGGTGGCCCTGGTGATACTGACGCCCTTTGTCCTGCCCGGCGTGCTGCGCAACCGCCGCGTCGTGCGCGCCCAGGGCTGGCGCCTGCTGGTGCTTGGCCTGCTGGGCATGGTGTTGTACCAAAGCCTGGCTTATTATGCCGCGCACAGCGTGAGCGCACTGTTTATGGGGATACTGAATTCGCTGATTCCGCTGCTGACGGTGCTATTGAGTATCCTGCTGCTGCGCGCCGTGCCGACGCTGGGCGTCTTGCTGGGCACCCTGCTCTCGTTCGGCGGCCTGGTCTGGCTGGTCAGCGCGGGGCATCCGCGGGTGCTGCTGAGCCACGGCATGGGCGGCGGCGAGCTGATGATGATAGGCGCATCCGCGTCCTATGCCCTGTACGGGGTACTGACCCGGCGCTGGACGATACCGCTGCCCAATTGGCAATCGCTTTATATCCAGGTGGCGTTCGGCGTGCTGCTCCTGCTGCCGGGGTTCCTGCTGGCGCCGGACGTTGGCCTGACCGCGCGCAATATTCCGCTGGTGATCTTTGCCGGTATCGCCGCGTCCCTGATCGCGCCTTACCTGTGGATCCAGGGGGTAATGCGGCTGGGTGCCAATACCGCGTCGATATTTATGAACCTGGCGCCGCTGTTTACCGCCGCCATCGCGGTACTTTTTTTACATGAGCGACTGCACAGCTATCACGTCGTCGGCGGTGGGATTACACTGTTGGGAGTTATATTGGCACAACGGCTGCGCATTCCCCTGATACGCAGGCCAGGTAAAGAGCAGAAAATGCCTTCCTGACGCGTGCCGCTACCGCAAGCCACGGCGGCTTGTTATCATTCGCCGCATTGTTGATCTGAGCGCACGATGCCATAACGCAGTTGCTATGGCCGGGCTGGACGACAGCGCCCTATGCTAAAGGATGAGTCATATGCAACCTGTAAGTGGCCCCGGTACACCTTTACAGGGCGATCCGCCCCATGGCGCCGCGGGCAGCGCACCTTTAGGGCCGGAGAGTGAAAAGCCGCTGACCACGGCGCAACGCACCGCCCTGGAACGTCTGATTATCAAGATCATGGCGTTAAGCAACAGCAAGGCCCCGGAGATCTGGGCCGCATTGCGCCATCAATTGAATATCGCCAACGACGGCGAGCTGACGGCGGGCCATTTCCAGCCCGCCGAACAGCTGCTGCAAACCAGGCTGGGCCAGGCACAGCAAACCCACGCCGGGCGCCAGCTTATGCAACAGCTCACCGAACTGCTGCCCCAGGGTAACAACCGCCAGGCGGTCAGTGATTTTATTCGCCGGGAATATGGTCATACCGTGCTAAGCCAGCTTGGCCCCGAGCAGTTACTGCAGGTGGTGGCGTTACTGCAAAACGGCCAGCTGAATATCCCGCAGCCACAGCAGTCCGCCATTACCGATCGCACGCTGTTGCCGGCCGAACATCATGCCCTGAACCAGCAGATTACCCGCCTGGCGGCGGTCACCGGCGAATCCCCGGCGGAAATCTGGCAAAGCGTGATGACCATGATGGGCCTGAAAGCGGGCGATCCTATCCCGGCGCGCCATTTCCAGCTGCTGATGCAATTTCTGCAGGGACATATGACGCTGTCGCAGCAGGCCTCCCCTACCCTGGCATCGGTGCAGGCCACCCTGAAACAGCCGACCAATAGCGATGAACAGCAGGCAATAGAAGCGTACTGCCAACAGCATTTCAACGCGCTGCCCCAGAGCGTGCTGACGCCGGCGCAGGTGGGCGCGGTAATGCAGTTCCTGTTTATCTATCGCCTTACCCGCACGCAAAGCCAGCATCAAACCCCCGACCCCCGTCTGCTGCAGCCGGCCATGAGCCCGCTTATCGCCACCGAACCGATGACGCCGGCGGCAAAAACCATCCGCTCGCGCTGGATCATGGCGATTGCCGTGGCCGGAGTCCTGTTGCTGATCTGGATCCTGATCTGAGCTGATTGGCCGACAAAAAAACCATCCTGCATGCGGACACGCCGGCAGGATGGTTTTTTAATTACGGTCAGGGAGAGGATATTCCCGCATGCCCGATAGACGTTGCCTAACGCACGCCCAAGGGCATCGGCCCGTTAGAGATACTTGCGCATGACCAGGGTGGCGTTGGTGCCGCCGAACCCGAAACTGTTGGTCATTACCGTGGTCAGCCGCCGCTCGGTGGGTACGGTGATGACATTCATGCCTTCGGCCTGCGGATCGAGCTCATCGATATTAATGCTCGGCGCGATGAAGTTATGCTCCAGCATCAGCAGGGTATAGATGGTTTCATGCACCCCCGCCGCGCCCAGGGAGTGGCCGGTCATGGCTTTGGTGGAGGAAAACGCCGGCTGCTGGCTGCCGAAGGTTTCACGGATGGCCCACAGTTCCTTGACATCGCCCACCGGCGTGGAGGTGCCGTGTACGTTGAGGTAATCGATCGGGGTATCGACGTCTTTCAGCGCCATCTGCATGCAGCGGATAGCCCCTTCCCCGGAAGGCGCCACCATGTCGGCGCCGTCGGAGTTGGCGCCGTACCCGATAATTTCGCCATAGATATGCGCGCCGCGCGCCAGCGCGTGTTCCAATTCTTCCACCACGACGATACCGCCGCCGCCGGCGATGACAAAACCGTCGCGGTTGACGTCATAGGTACGGGACGCCCTGGCCGGGGTCTCGTTATAGCGGGTAGACAGCGCGCCCATGGCGTCGAATTCGCAGGCCATTTCCCAGCACAATTCCTCGCCGCCGCCGGCAAACACCACGTCCTGCTTGCCCAGTTGGATCATTTCCACCGCGTTGCCGATACAGTGCGCGGAGGTGGAGCAGGCGGAGCTGATGGAATAGTTGACGCCACGGATTTTAAACGGCGTCGCCAGGCAGGCGGACACGCCGGAAGCCATGGCCTTGGTGACCATATAGGGGCCGACGCCGCGCAGGCCGCGCGCGCGCATGCCGTCGGAACCGGCAACCTGGTTGCGCGGCGAGCCGCCGCCGGAACCGACGATGAGGCCGGTGCGATCGTTGGAAACCTGCTCGGGGCTTAGCCCGGAATCCTGGATAGCCTGCTCCATGGAAAGGTAGGCATAAATGGAGGCATCACTCATGAAGCGCGCAATTTTACGATCGATCAGCCCGTTAGTATCAAGTTTAATATCCCCCCACACATGGCTGCGCATACCGGAATCTTTCAATTCCTGGGAAAAAGTGATTCCGGAGCGGCCTTGTTGCAGAGATGCCAGGACTTCTTTCTGGTCATTACCAATACTCGATAAGATCCCCAGGCCGGTAATCACTGCACGTTTCATTTAATACCTCTTGTATTTATATATAAGATTCTGTGACGCACTTTAGCGTACAGTTGTACGCTGAACAAGTCCGATCAGACGAAGTTTGCAAAATTTGCGCCGCAAAGCACACCTCGTTAAAATCTCAACATTTCTTGACAAAAGAGTCTTACGCCGTGAATCGCGCGCCTATCTGCAACGCCATCCTTAATTGGAATGAAGACGGTACACCTGTATCCCGACAGTTTGATGACATCTACTTTTCCAGCCAGGATGGACTGGAAGAAACCCGCTATGTTTTTTTAGCCGGCAACGGACTGCCGGAGCGGTTTGCACAACATACGCGGGCATCGTTGGTGGTGGCGGAAACCGGCTTCGGCACCGGACTTAACTTTCTGGCGCTGTGGCAGGCCTTTGACCAGTTCAGACGGCGGCGGCCCGACGCGCCGCTGCGACGCCTGCACTTTATCAGCTTCGAGCAGTTCCCCCTGAAAATCGAGGATATGGCGCAGGCCCATGCGCGCTGGCCGGAGCTGGCCGGCTATGCCGCCGGGCTGCGCAGCCTTTGGCCGTTGCCGACGCCCGGTTGCCACCGGCTGATCCTGGCGGACGGCGCCGTCACGCTGGATTTATGGTACGGCGAGATCAACGCGTTGCTGCCGCTTCTGGACGACAGCCTGTCCGGCCGGGTGGATGCCTGGTTCCTGGACGGCTTCGCCCCGGCGAAAAACGCCGGCATGTGGAGCGAAGCCTTGTTTCACGCCATGGTGCGATTCGCCGCGCCGCAGGGGACCTTCGCCACCTTTACCGCCGCGGGATTTGTGCGGCGCGGCCTGCGCCAGGCGGGATTTACCGTCCTTAAGCCGCCGGGTTTCGGCCGCAAGCGGGAAATGCTGGCCGGCAGCCTGGCCGCGCCGCTGGCGACAGCGCCACGCGCGCCCTGGTACGTCCGGCGCCCCGCGCGCGACCCGCTTGAGGTGGCGATTATCGGCGGGGGAATTGCCGGCGCCCTGGCGGCGGAGGCCCTGCAGCGCCGCGGGTCGCGGGTGACTCTTTATTGCGCCGATAGCGGCCCGGCCCAGGGGGCGTCAGGCAATCGCCAGGGCGCCTTATATCCACTGCTGAATAATGAGGATGACGAGCTGGCGCAGTTTTTTGCCATCGCTTTTCCTTTCGCGCACCACTATTACCAGGAGTGCGCACGCCAGGGGGTCATCTTTGAGCACCAGTGGTGCGGCGTCACGCAACTGGCCTATGACGACCGATCCCGGCGCAAGCTGCGGCAAATCCTGGCCACGGACTGGCCCGCGCAGCTCATCAGCGCGGTGGCCTGCGAAGACATGCCCGCGCTGACCGGGCTTGCCACCGGCAGCGGCGGGGTCACCTATCCGCTGGGAGGCTGGCTCAACCCCGCCCAATTCACCGCCGGCATCATCGCGCGCGCGCAGTCCCGCGGCATGGCGGTGCACTACGGCCATGAGGTGCGGGGATTAAACGCCGGCGCGGACGATTGGTTGCTGGATTTCGGCGCGGGGCGCCAGGCCCGCCATGCCACGGTGGTGCTGGCCGCCGGGCACCGCATGCTGCAATGGCCGATTACCGCCCCGCTGCCGTTGACCAGCGTGCGCGGGCAGGTCAGCTATGTTCCCGACCAGCCGGCGCTGCGGACCTTGAAGCAGGTGCTGTGTTATGACGGTTACCTGACGCCCGCAAGCCCCGGCTTTCGCACCCACTGCCTGGGCGCCAGCGCCCGGCGCGACGACGAGGACATGACTTACCGCCCCGATGAGCAGCGGGCCAACCGCGACCGGTTAATCGCCTGCCTGCCCGGGCAATCCTGGGCACAGTGCGTTGATGTCAGCGCCGGCGAGGCACGCGCCAGCATACGCAGCAGCGCCAGGGATCATCTGCCCATGCTGGGCGGCGTGCCGGATTTTGCCGCCACCCAACGCGCGTATGGCGATCTGCCCGGACGCCTGCTGGCCGGCGAGGCGGTGGCGGACGCGCCGGTGTATGCCAATCTGTTTATGCTGGGCGGCCTGGGGTCGCGCGGTTTATGCACCGCCCCCTTGGCGGCGGAGATCCTGGCCGGCCAGATATTCGGCGAGCCACTGCCGCTAAGCCTGGCGCAATCGGCGGCATTAAGTCCCAATCGTTTTTGGCTGCGTAAAGTGTTAAAGGGGCGGCCGCTCTGACGCCTGTTCAGAATACCATATTCACCCTGCCCCACAGGGTCCTGCCCGGCTCGGTAATCGGCCTATCGGCCGCGTAGCCGAAGCCGCTGTTGCCCGCCAGGTTGAGGTGCTCGCTGTAGCGCTTGTCGAGGATATTGTCGACGCCGCTGCTGAGCTTGATGCCTTTGGTTAATCTGTAGGCCACATTGGCCGACAGGACGCCGAAGCCGGGGCTGGCGGCAAAATCCTTACCCGCCGCATTGCCCTGGTTGGCGGCGATGCGGCGCTGGGCGCTGACCACGCGCCATAGCGCGGTGCTGCTAAAGCGTTGCCGTTCATAGGTCAGGCCGGCACGGGCGTCCAGCGGCGGCATCTGCGGCAACGGACGGCCGTCGCGGGTATTTTTGCCCCACGACCCGGCAAGGCTGGCGTCGGTTTTCCAGTGTTCGGCCAGCCGATACCCCAGGCCCAGCTCCGCGCCCATGATATGGGCGCTGATATTGACCGCCTGGCTGCCGTAGGCATTGTTCGGGTCGTATTTGACTAAAATAAAATCATCCACCCGTCCGGCATAACCGGACAGCCACCCGTTAAAACCGCCATTCACGTAGTGCCAGCCGGCATCGATCTGGGTGGTTTTTTCACTTTTCAGCGCGGCAAAGGGATCGGATCCCGGCCGCGGTCCGGCTTTGGGTTTGAATAATTCCCAATAATCCGGAAAACGTTCGGTATAACCTATGCCCGCATACCACAGCAGCGGCGCGCTCAGCTGCTGCTCGTAACGGATAAAGCCCGCGGGCAGGATTGCGGCGCGCGACCGCGACCCAGTATCATCGTATTTGTCCGCCAGGCTGCGATCGAGGCGCGCGCCGCCGATAATACGGTTATGCCCGGAGGCATGCCAGGTCAGCTCGCTGAACACGCCGTAATCCTGAAAACGCGCATCCCGGTCCCAGCCGGTGCTTTTTTTGACGCGATGCGTGTTGGTTTGCATGTCCGCGCCGGACTGCAGCTGGAAATCGGTCCACAGCCAGGTGCCGGCGGCGCGCCCCCCCAGGGTGCGACGATCCGGGTTACTGCGCCGGGCGGCGTTTGAAGGCCCCTGGCGTGCGCGCATCGTGCAGCAGCGGGCGGCGGCCGGCTGCTGCACGGGAGAGCGCAGGCTGGTGTTGTCCATGACATGATTGGCATAGCTGTAGTAGAGCTGGGCCTCGACCCGGTCCAGCACATCACCGATACCGGTTTTCTCAAAGCGCGCGCCCAGGCTTTCGCGTTTGATTTGCGCGCCGTCCATGCCCCGGCCCGCATAACTGGCCTCGCCGTTGCCCCGGCCCAGGGTCAGCTCCATCCGGGTGGCGTCATCCGGCGTCCAGCCCAGCGCCAGGTCGCCGTTCCATTTATCCCAGCGCGAGGGCACGCGCCGTCCCGCGCCGTCGCGATAGTCGCCGGCGCGGGACTGGTTGGCGGACAGTTGCATATAGCCCAGCGCATTGCCCACGGCGGCCTGGACAGTTTCATCCCGGCGCCCGTTGGATCCCGCCAGCAGGCCAAGCTGGGTTTTTACGCCGGCCTTATCGAAATGCGGAAAGACGCGTTCGAAACGCAGGGTGCCCGCCGAGGAGCCCGGCCCCCACAGAACGGTTTGCGGGCCTTTGACCAGGGTCAGGACATCATAGCTTTCCGGGGAGATATAGGCGGTCGGCGCATCCATGCGGCTTGGGCAGGTACCGAGGATTTCCGCGCCGTCGGCGAGTATTTTCAGCCTGGATCCGAACATGCCGCGAAAAACCGGATCGCCGTTGGTGCCGCCGTTGCGGATCTGGGCGAAGCCGGGAATGGTTTTAAGGTAACCGGCGCCATCGCTGGCCGGCAACGGCTGGCGCGGCGTCTTAGGGGACGTGACGACGGTCAGCGGGGAATGCAATGGCGCGGTTACCGTTATCACATCGCTGTCGGCGATGACCGGCGGCGCGGCGGCGGACGGCGCGGGCACAGGATGGGCGACGGCGTGGTGGGCCGCCACCAGGGTAAATAACGGTATCAGGCCGGTCAGACGGCGCGGCGGACAGGTGTCTTTAGGGTGTATGGGGTAGCCAGACATCATCGTTCCTTGTGATTGAGTTTCTGCTTCCTGATAAGACGGAGGTAAGGGTGCTACCGGCGCGGACGGCCAGGCCTGTCAATGTCCGGCGGAAGGGGATGGCGCGTTGGCGTGATTCAGGGGGGAACGGGTATGTGCCGGCGGTACGCGCGGCAGGGATACACGGGCGTTCACGCGGCGAGCCGCAGGAAATAACGCCGCAAATGCTACTGTAACAAGGTCTGTAAATTGGCGCCATCAGCCTGAAAAACGTCCATCACGTTAATGCCGGATTGTACGTGATAGGCCAGGATGGCGTGTGATAACTTAAATTTCGTTTATCGTTGGTACGGCTTTGGCCTGTTCATACAGCCGGTGCCACATGCCCAGCACCAACACCTGATCCGGCGGCGACAGTTCACCATTGCCGATAGCCTTGGCCAGGCAGGCCTGTACCCGATCGTGCAGCGCTTCAAGGGTATGCTCGTTATTTTCCTCCGCTTCGGCGACCGCCAGCGTCAGGTGGCCGCGCAAATAGCCGCCGGCAAATAATTCATCGTCGGTGGCATGCTCCACCATATCGTCAATTAACGCCAGGATACGCGTTTCAAAAGTTACGATCATCGAATGTCCTCATTCATTATGCAACGTCGGGGCGGCATCTATCGCGACCGGGGAACGGAACTGGCTCCGCGTTAACGGCGGGGTATGGTAAAACGCATGCAACGCCTGGATAAAACAGGCCGCACGGTCAGGAATACCCTGGTCGAGATAGCGGATGACCTGCCCATGCACCAAGCGCTGGAACGCGATACGGTCCGGCTCGCTATCGCCATTGAGATTATCGCAGCTGACATTGAAGGGAAACCCCGCCGCCGCACAAAATAGCCATTCCAGGGCCTGGGGCTTGATTTCCACCTGCTCGAACTGGCGCTGCGTGGTGTCGTCGCGCCCGTCCGGGCAGTACCAATAGCCAAAATCCACCATTAGCCGGCGCCTGGCGCCGGCGATACACCAATGGGAGATTTCATGCATGGCGCTGGCGTAATAGCCATGGGCAAAAACAATGCGGTGAAAAGGCAGATCCCCATCGGCCGGCAGGTAAATGGGTTCGTCGTCGCCCCTGATTAGCCGGGTGTTAAGCGTGTCGGCAAAACAGCCGTCGAACAAGGCGATCAAGTGCTGAACATCATGGGTTTCGCTAGACATAATCTCGGTTCGGTTATCACAATGAAGACAGCCAGAGCGCAATCGCCGCGCCATGGCTATCGTACAAAAGTTTCAGGCTCATCAGGAGCGATACCACCACGATGGTCGGGCGTATCAGCCGTTGCCCCTTGGTCAGCACCATGCGGGCGCCCAGGCGCGCGCCCAGGATTTGCCCGGCCAGCATGACAACGCCCACGCTCCACACCACCTTGCCGGCAAAGATAAACAGCAGCAGTCCGCCCAGGTTGGAGGTGAAGTTAAGCACCTTGGCATGGGCCGTGGATTTCGCCAGGTTAAAGCCGCACAGCGTCACGTAGGCCAGCGCATAAAAAGAGCCGGCGCCGGGGCCGAAAAACCCGTCATAAAAGCCGACGCCACACCCTGCCACCAGCGCAAACGGCCAGGCGGACAGGCGGCGCTTGCGATCGTCCTCGCCGATATGCGGCATCAGCAGAAAATACAAGCCGATGCCTATCACCAGCAGCGGCAATACTTGGCGCAACAGGTCGGCGCGCAGATGCTGGATCAGTATCGCGCCGGTCATCGAGCCAATAAACGTCATGGCGATGGTCAGCTTCTGGTTGCCGATATCCACCGCCCGCTGGCGCACAAAATAAAGACTGGCGGAGAAGGAACCGCCCACCGACTGCAGTTTGTTGGTGCCCAGCGTCTGCGCCGGCGACAATCCCGCCGCCAGCAGCACCGGCAGGGTAATTAACCCGCCGCCGCCGGCAATGGAGTCGATAAACCCCGCCAGCATGCTGACGAAAAACAACAAGGCAAACACCAGCGGGGAAACCGCTAACCAATCCATGAATGAATCCAGTGGTAAAAAACCCATATCCGCCCGGCATGAAGCCGGGCGGCGCCAACCGGCGCCCGTGCCGGACGCTCCCCGGCCCGCGGCGGCGTCGGCTATTGCGTGATCAGATGGCGATCCAATAGCGCCTGACAGGATGCCGGCAGCGGCGGCGGCGTTTTTTTCACCGGCGGCACGCCCGGTTTCGGCGGCAGGAACCAGCTGTCGAGCTCGGCGCCGCAGCCGTCGCCGGCGGGCGGCGGCGCCTGCTCACGGCATTCCAGGCTGTCGGCGGGACAGCGCAGGCGCACGTGCATATGGGCGCGATGGCCAAACCACGGGCGTACCTTGGTCAGCCAGCCGCGATCATCGCCCGCCACCCGGCACAGCTGCTTTTTAATCGCCGGGCTGACAAAAATCCGCGTGACCTCGCTGTCTTCGGCGGCCAGTTTGATCAGCATCGTGGTTTGCGGCTGCCATACCGCCGGATTAACATCGCGGCCGTTAGCCGTCACCAGATCCAGGGGCTGCGGTTTGAGCAACTGCTGCGCCGTCCAGCGCTGGCGCGGCAGCTGCAGCCAGATATCCACGTCCAGGCCCGACTGATGGCTGGCGTGGCCGCTGCCGAAACGGCCGCCCGCGGGCATGGCCATATCGCCCACCAGCAGCACGTCGCCCAGGTTGAGATGGCGGATCTGATTGCTCAGGCGCAGGATAAACATCAGCAGATCGGGATGGCCGTAAAAGCGCCGCTGGTCCGGGCGCAAGACCTGGTAGTTGGCCGCCTGCAGCTGCAGCGGCTGCGCGCCAATAATGCAGCCGTTGGCGAACTCGCCGATGGCCTGCGCCGGTCCGGGAACCGGATGATTGATGCTCTGCCACGGCGTTGGCGCCGCAAACACCTGGACGGAGGCCAGGGCCAGTAATCCGACTATCCATTGCCGCATCATATTACCACTGAGGAAGGGTTGAGTTGACATCGCCGCACTGCGCGCGCTGGCGCAGGAAGTGGTCCATTAATACCATCGCCATCATCGCCTCGGCGATGGGCACCGCCCGGATGCCCACGCAGGGGTCATGGCGGCCGCGCGTCACCATTTCCACCTGCTCGCCGGCGCGGTTAATGGTCTGGCCGGGCACCATGATGCTGGAAGTGGGTTTCAGCGCCAGATGGGCGAGTATCGCCTGGCCGCTGCTGATGCCCCCCAATACGCCGCCGGCATGGTTGCTGGTAAATCCCCGCGGCGTGATTTCGTCGCGGTTTTCACTTCCCCGCTTGGCCACCACCGCAAAGCCGTCGCCGATTTCCACGCCCTTCACCGCGTTAATGCTCATGAGGGCATGGGCCAAATCGGCGTCCAGACGGTCGAACACCGGCTCGCCGAGGCCCGCGGGCACATGCTCCGCCACCACCGTGACTTTGGCGCCGATGGAGTCGCCCTCTTTCTTCAGGGCGCGCATCAGTTCGTCCAACGCCTCCAGCCGGTCCGGATCGGGACAGAAAAAAGGATTTTGCCCGACCTGGTCCCAATCTTTCAGCTCGCAGGCGATGTCGCCCATCTGCGCCAGGTAGCCGCGCACCGTCACGCCGAATTTTTGCGCCAGGTATTTTTTAGCAATCGCACCCGCCGCCACCCGCATGGCGGTTTCCCGCGCCGACGAGCGGCCGCCGCCGCGATAATCGCGCACGCCGTATTTCACCTCGTAGGTGTAATCGGCATGGCCGGGACGGAAGACATCCTTGATGGCGCTGTAGTCCTGCGAGCGCTGATCGGTGTTTTCAATCAACAGGCCGATGCTGGTGCCGGTCGTCACCCCCTCGAACACGCCGGACAGGATCTTCACCTGATCCGCCTCGCGCCGCTGGGTGGTATAGCGCGAGGTGCCGGGCTTGCGCCGGTCCAGATCCTGCTGCAGGTCTGCCTCGGTCAGGGGCAGGCCCGGCGGCACGCCGTCGACGACGCACCCCAGCGCCACCCCATGGGATTCACCGAAGGTGGTGACGCGAAATAATTGGCCGATACTATTCCCTGCCATCAGGACGCCTCTCTCAATGTGTTAACACGCATACCGGTTAATCCTGGAATATTGTAAAGTAATCGCTGCAGGCCACAAGCTGTTCGCGGGTCAGTGAGAATACCCCCTCGCCGCCGTGGTCAAACGTCAGCCAATTAAACGGGACGTCGGGGAACTGCTCGATCAGATGCACCATGCTGTTGCCCACTTCGCAGATCAGCACGCCGTCGTCATTCAGGTACTGCGGCGCGCAGGCCAGGATGCGGCGCACCAGTTTCAGGCCGTCGCGGCCCGCCGCCAGCCCCAGCACCGGCTCGGCGTGGAACTCCTGCGGCAGGTCGTTCATATCCTCTTCATCCACATAAGGAGGATTGGTGACAATCAGATCGTAGCGCAGGGCCGGCAGTTCGCGAAACAGATCGGAACGCAGCGGCGTGACCCGTTCGTCGAGTCCGTACGCCTGGATATTGTGCTCGGCCACCGCCAGAACGTCGGTGGAGATATCCACCGCGTCCACTTCCGCCTCCGGAAAGGCAAAGGCGCTGGCAATGGCGATACAGCCGCTGCCGGTGCACATATCCAGGATATGGCCGGGCGGATGCGGCAGCAGGTCGCGGTAGCGATCGTCGATAAGCTCGCCGATGGGCGAACGGGGGATCAGCACCCGTTCATCCACATAGAATTCCAGGCCGCAAAACCAGGCTTTGTTGGTAAGGTAAGGCACCGGGATACGTTCATTTATCCGGCGCACCACCCGCTCCACGATGCGGTAGCGCTCGCTGGACGTCAGCCGCGACCCATACATGTCCTTCGGCAGGTCCAGCGGCAGGAACAGGCTGGGCAATACCAGCTGCAACGCCTCGTCCCAGGGATTGTCGGTGCCGTGACCGTAGAAAATCTGCGCGGCGTTAAAACGGCTGACCGTCCAGCGCAGCAGATCCTGAATACTGTGCAGTTCGGCGACGGCCTCATCCACAAAAATTTTGTCCAATTATTTCACCCCAGGGCATGATGCGGTTCTAAGGACATAGTTTGCCATGAAGCGCACGACAAAGCAGCAGGCATCGCCCCGTCATGCCGCGTGATGGCCGACATTTTTTACCGCTGGGGGAAAATGGCGCCGGAAATGGAAAATTTCGCCGGAAAATGACAAGACGGGGTAAACTTGCATAAAAGCAGCAAACGCAGAGCAGGGAATGAAAAAAAGATACCAACTGGCCGATGAAGAACGCCATCTGTTCCGGGAATCCATCGCCGGTACGCGCCCGTTGCGCCAAGATACCGTCAAGCCCCCCAAGCCGCGTCGCAGCAGGGCCGTCCTGCCCGCCCGTCGCTTGATGCAGGAACAGGTGGACGCCAGTTTTTATTTTTCCGATGAGTTCCAGCCGTTGCTGGACAGTGAAGGGCCGGCGCGTTATGTACGCCCGGACGCCAGTCCCTATGAGGTGAAAAAACTGCGGCGCGGGGATTATACCCCCGAGCTGTTCCTCGACCTGCACGGGCTGACCCAGGCGCAGGCTAAAGAGGAACTGGGGGCGTTGATTGCCGCCTGCCGGCGGGAACATGTGCACTGCGCCTGCGTCATGCACGGCCACGGTAAACATATCCTGAAACAGCAAACGCCGTTATGGCTGGCCCAGCACCCCGATGTGCTGGGCTTCCACCAGGCGCCGAAAAACTTCGGCGGCGACGCGGCGCTGCTGGTCCTGATTGAACTTAGCGCATAACGCGCCTTAGACTTTCACCAGCAATTGCGCCGGGCTGACCTGCCACTCCAGTTTGCCCTGGCCGCTTTCGCCCTCCAGGGTGACGCAGGCCACCGCCGAGGTGGCGAACATCGGCGCCTGCTCGTCGGGGCATAAATCAGCGACCAGATAGCCCACCAGCGGCAGATGGGAAACGATCAGCACCGATCCCAGGCCTTCATTCGCCAGCGCCTGCAGATAACAACACACCAGGTCGACGTCGCCGCCCGGCGTCAGCTCGGGCAGGCTTTCCTCGCCGTCCGGCAACACCAGTTCGTCACGCAGCACGTCCAGCGTTTGCCGGGCGCGCAGATAAGGACTGACCAACACACGATCGGTATCGAGGATCCTGGTACTTAACCAACATGCCATCAGGCGTGATTCATCACGACCGCGAACTGTCAGAGGCCTTTCCGCATCACTGGCCGCTTCGAGCTGAGCGTCGCCGTGCCGCATAATTAAAACTTGCATAGTGCACCGTTGTTGTTTGACAAAAACGCGAAAGATAAACGCAACGACCGGGCCTTTGCGCTCGAAATCGCGTAAATAAAACGCTGCTTTTTACATCAATACCCGCCATGGAGTCAACACATGGACGTTAATTGATCCTCCGCCGGGCTTTTCCATAGGGGAAAAACCCGCAGCAGACTGAGGCTATTAGCGTATGACAACTATTACCGGTAAAGGTGCAGGCTAAGTAACATATTTACGAATATCCCCCGGAGAGTGGCCGGAACCGGTAATTCAGCAAGCGGCCACGGGCCAATCCGCTCATAAGCTTAATATTGGCATGACGGCACGAAAAATAAAGCGTAGCGCCAGGGATCACTACGTCTGGAACGACGCCGCGGGCGCCGGCCCACGGTAAAGTAAGCCATAATTGCGCGCCCGGGCGCGATAACGACAAGGACGGATAGGGTTATGGCGCCGGTATAATCTTGCCCATGGGTCATCAAACGCAGGCCCGGTCACGGGCCTGTCATGAGCGGATTAACGCAAACCGAGCTGGAAAATCAGCGTTTCAGCCTGGCAGCTGAAGGTAAAATCAGCGTTTAGCTCAACGCCGCCCTTAACGGGTTCGATGCGGCTGCTGATGTCGCAGGGATCGGATTCCACCGCGCGCGCTTTTTCCGTCAGCATCGCCAGCATGGCTTCCGCTTCCTGGCGCTGTTCAAACACCTTGCTGAACGACGCCGTGCAGTCTTCGTTATCAATGATAGTGCCGACATCGACACAGCAACAGGCGGCGGTTTCTTCAGCACTGCATTTGTTAATAGAGTGAGTCATTGCAATCTTCTCCACAGGATTTACCTGTTTGACAATAATAAGCCGTTCAAAAGTATCTACGGCTTATCATACTCCTGTACACCCAACGTTGATAGGGCCGGCTCCGCCGGCTATTGCGAATCGATATCCTTCAGATCGCCCTGTATCGCCTGGGCGTTGGGGTTTTCCTGCGGTTTCAGCCGGCCGCCGCTGGCCAGGAAATCATGCCGCTGGAAATAGGCGGCGCGCACCAGCGCATAAGGATCGGCGGAATTGCGCAACAGGCTGTCGGAGTCCAGCAGCTGCGCGCGGGTTTCCACGCCTTCGAATACCCATTTACCGGCGGACATCCACCAGGTGAGATAACTTAACACCGGATAGAAGTTGTCCACCGCCCCGCCCAGATCCTCGCGCGGGGTAAAGCTGCCGTAACCCGGCAGCACCACATAAGGACCGTAGCCGACGCCATAGGTGCCAAGGGTACTGCCGAACCGGCGCGGTTGCTCCTTAGCCAGCTTGGGATTGGCCATGGACGCCACGTCGATCAGGCCGCCCATCCCCAACAGGGTATTGAGGAAAAAACGGTTGAAGTGGATCATAGCTTCATAGGGCTTGCCGATGGCGAAATAGTTGACCATGGAGGCCGGTTCTTCAAGGTTGCTCAGAAAATTACCCAGGCCGTTGCGCGCGGGCTTGGGCACGTAATCGCGCCAGGCCACCGCCACAGGACGCACCACGTACGGATCCAGGACATTGTAGTTAAAATCAAACATCGTACGGTTAAACCCTTCCAGAGGGTCCGAACGCTGCTGTGAAGACGGATCGGTTTTATCGCTGGCGCATCCCAGAAGCAATACGCTGGCCAGCGCCAAACCTGACAGGCGGTAATTCATCATTCAACTCCATTTATTATTGTTATGCCGGCCGCTAGGGCATGTGTTGATCTATGCGCACGGCGATCCGGCCGGTGCCGCTGAAATCCTGCAACGCGCTCTCGCCAAACCAGTCGCCGGGCCTGGCGTCGGCGCCACCGTCACGGGCAATCCTCACCCGTACCTTTACCTGTCGCTGGGCGGAAAGCAAACGCTCCGGCAACATGGCATTGCTGTCATCCAGCGTTAACGATAACGGAAAGCGGCTCAATGGCAAAGTTTTAACCGCAACCGGTACCGGACTTTTTCCGTCGGTGACCGAAATAAACAGCGTTCCCTGTGCCGGCGGTTTATCGTCCAGGGCCGGCGCCAAAGTAACATCCACGGTAAGTTTCGCCGTCTCCTGGCCTGACAACGCGCGCGCCTGGTTAATCACGCGCCTGATGGCGTCGCCATGGACATCGCCCGCGGGCAGCAGGGTCAATACCTGGCGCCACAGGCTTATCGCCTGCGCGTAGTCGCCTTGTTGATACAGGCCGACCGCCAGCAGGTTAAGCGCCGTGATGTTGCCCGGCTGCCGTTTGAGCAGCGCGCGCAGCAGGCTGTCGCCTTCCTGGTTGTCGCCCGCGTCGGCGGACCGGGTCAATACCCCGGCGTAATCGAGCGTAATCGCGTCATCGTCCGGGGCCAGACGATGGGCGCGTTCAAACGCCTGGGTGGCCATGGCCGCATCATTCATTACCACGCCGATGCGCCCGAGGATCAGCCAATCCTGGGTCTGTTGCGGATGTTCGCGCAGCGAGGCGCGCAGCCCGACCGCAAACCGCGCCAGCTCCTGCGCCGACAGCGGGCTGGCATGCGGGTCCATAATGCGCGCCCGCAGCGCCGGCATCTCCGCCACCGTCTGCTGCCAGCGCCATACCTGGAACGCGCCGCCGGTCCAGGCGTAAAACGCCAGGGTAACCAGCACCAGAGCCGCCGCGCCCGGGATCAGGACCCACGCGCCCAGCGGCGGTCTGGCCGGCGCCGGCGCCACGGGGATATCCGACAACAGGTTTTGCTGCAGCTCCTCAATATGCAGGGTACGCTCAGCCACCACGCCCTGCGCCTCATCCTGGGCCAGTTCATCCAGCCGGTGCGTAAAAAACGCCTGGTTCAGGCTGTCGCGGGTTATCGCGCCGCCTTGCCGGCGGTAGCGCAGCGCCGGCAGCACAAACAGCGCGCAGGCCAGCGTCAGCAGTAGGGTAAAGGTCATGCCGGCTATTATCATGGCTGTTCCCGATTGGTTTTTTCCAGCAACCGCGCCAGACGCTGCCGTTCCTCGCTGGATAGCGGACTGCGTCCGCCACGCCGCGACGCGCGCAGCACCACCGTCAAACCGCCGGCGATCACCACCGCGAGCGGCCCGAGCCACAAAAAAATCGTCAGTGGATTAAGGGGCGGCACATAAGTCACGAAATTACCGTAGCGCGCCACCATGTAAGCGATGATCTGCTCCTTGCTCCTGCCCTGCATCATCAGCTGATAGACCTTGGCGCGCATATCGGCGGCAATAATCGCATTGGAGTCGGCGATACTGTTGTTCTGGCACTTCGGGCAGCGCAGTTGCTGGGTCAGTTCCCGGTATTGCTGCTCCTGCGCCACACTGTTGAACTGCCGGGTATCTATCGCCGCGCCGGCGCTAAAACCCAGGCAAAGGCACAGCAACAACATAATGCATTTTATCGCCATGCTCATGTCCCCTTGGCGTATTGCTGGTACAAGGGCAGCACCTCGCGCCGCCAGACGTCGGCATTCAGATCGCCCGCGTGGCGATAGCGTATTATCCCCCGGCCGTCGATGAGAAACGTTTCCGGCGCGCCATAGACGCCCAGGTCCAGCCCCAGCATGCCGTCGCCGTCGTACAGGCTCAGCGTGTAGGGATTACCCAGCGTATTCAGCCAGTTAACCGCTTTGAGGCGATCGTCTTTGTAATTCAGGCCCACCACCCTGACCCCCTGGGCCGCCAGGGTATTGAGGAACTGGTGCTCGGCCCGGCAGGTGGGACACCAGGTGGCCCAGACGTTAAGCAGCATCGGCCGCCCGTCGCGCAGTACCGAGCGATCGTAGGTCCTGGCGGGATCGTCAAGGGACGCCAGCCGGAAATCCGGCACCGGCTTGCCGATCAGCGCCGATTCCAGCAGCGTGGGATCATCGCCATGGGCATTGCGTGACAATTGCACGATAAATGCGGCGGCCAGCAGCAGGAACAGCACCAGCGGAATATACAGCAGCTTTTTTTTCATAGTGGCACCCGACGTGCGGCCCGGCGGGCTTTTTTGTCGGCCCGGTAACGGGGGTCGGCCAGGCAGCACAGGCCGCCGGCCACCATAAACAGACCGCCCAGCCATATCCAGCGGACAAAGGGTTTATAATAGAGCCTGACCGCCCAGGCGCCGTCATCCATCTCCTCGCCCAGCGCGGCATATAAGTCGCGGGTCAACCCACCGCTGATGGCCGCCTCGGTCATCACCGTGCGGCTGACGCTGTAAAAGCGCTTTTCCGCCCGGAGCATGGCTTCCGGGTGGTTATGGCGCGTCACGTCAAACACCGCCGCGGCGCCGGTATAATTAGGGCCGCGCAAATCCTCCACGGCGCGGAAGACGAAGTGATACGCCTTGATGTCCACGCTGTCGCCGGTTTTCATGCGCACATCGCGCTCCAGGCTATAGTTCTGGCTGAAGGTGATGCCGATAACCGTCACCGCCACGCCAAGATGGCCGAGCACCATGCCCCAATGGCTACGGGTAAGATGGGCCAGCCCGCGGATAAAGCGGTGGCGATGGGTGGCGCGCTCGTGCACCTCCATCAGCGTCAGGATAATCACCCACAGCGACATCATCAGACCCACCACCGTCATGGCCTCGATCTCATCGCCCATCAGCCGGGGCAGCAGGATGGAAAGCGCCAGCGTGGCCGCCATGGCCAGCGCCAGGCGTTTAATCAGCGTTTTCGCCTCGTCCCGGCGCCAGCGGATTAACGGCCCGATACCGAGCAACAGGGCAAACGGCGCCATCAGCCAGGTAAACATACTGTTGAAAAAAGGCTCGCCGATGGAGATGCTGCCCATGCCAAGCTGTTTATGGATAAGCGGCAGCAACGTGCCGAGCAACACCACCAGCATCGCGGCCATCAGCAGCACGTTGTTGCCCAGCAGGAAGGTCTCGCGGGAGAAAACCTCGTGCTGCGCGCGGCTCCTTACCTTGCCGCCCTTGATGGCGTATAGCAGCAGCGAACCGCCGATCACCAGAATCAGGAACGCCAGGATAAACATGCCGCGCGCCGGGTCCGAGGCAAACGAATGCACCGACACCAATACCCCGGAACGCACCAGAAAGGTCCCCAGCAGGCACAGGGAAAAGGCGGCGATGGCCAGCAGCACCGTCCAGGATTTGAAGGTGCCGCGTTTTTCGGTCACCGCCAGAGAGTGCAGCAGCGCCGTACCAGCAAGCCAGGGCATAAACGAGGCGTTTTCCACCGGATCCCAAAACCACCAGCCGCCCCAGCCCAGTTCATAATAGGCCCAGGCGGACCCCAGCACGATGCCCAGCGTCAGGAAAATCCAGGCCGCCTGGGTCCAGGGACGGGACCAGCGGGCCCAGGCGGTATCCAGCCGGCCGGCAATCAGCGAGGCGATGGCGAACGAGAACGCCACTGAAAAACCCACATACCCCATATACAGCAGTGGCGGATGAAAAATCAGGCCGATATCCTGCAGCACCGGGTTTAAATCATGCCCGTCGATGGGAATATCCGGCAGGGTACGCGCAAACGGGTTGGACGTGAGCAAAATAAACGCCAGAAATCCGCTGTTGATCATGCCCATCACCGACAGCACCCGGGCGACGGCCTCATCCGGCATGCTGCGGCTGAACAGCGCCACCGCCAGCGTCCAGCAACTGAGCAACAGCACCCACAGCAGCAGCGATCCCTCATGGGCGCCCCAGGTGGCGGCGACCCGGTAATACACCGGCAGCGCGGTATTGGAATTATTCACGACATAAGCCACGGAAAAATCATTGACCACGAACGCATAGACCAGACAGGCAAAGGCGCCGGCGATGGACGCAAACACACCGTAGGACAACGGCCTGGCCACCGCCATCAGCCTGGCGTCCTGCCGCGAGGCGCCCCAGAGCGGATACACCGCCAGCAACAGCGCCAGGCCCATAGCCAGGCACAGCAGGAAATTACCGAGTTCCGGCATCATGGCTGTTCCTTAGACGGCGCGGCCTGGGCCGTATCCTGCCCGGGGTAGGGTATTTCGCCGCGCGCCAGGCGTTGCGTCCGGTCCTGGGGTTGGCCAGTCATGCCGGCCTGCACTGCGCCTTCGGCCATGGCGCGTTGACCGGCGGGCCGAGAATGGGTTTTCATCGCATCCTTCACTTCGGGCGGGGTATAGTTTTCATCATGTTTGGCCAGGACTTCACGCGCCTGGACCAGATTGCCCGCGCCCAGCACGCCCTGCGCCACCACGCCCTGCCCTTCGCGAAACAGATCCGGCAAAATGCCGTCATAGGTGACCGGTACGGAGCCGACGGCGTCATAGATCCTGAAGGTGACCTTCAGGGTATGGGCATCGCGCTTTACCGATCCCGGCATGACCATGCCGCCGATGCGCAGGCGCTGCCCGATATGCGGCAACTCCTGCCGCTCGCCCTTGCCCTCGAGGATCTCGCGCGGCGTATAGAACAAATCGATATTGGAACTGAGCGCGTAGAGCACCAGCGTAACTATCAGCGCGGCGCCCATCAGCATCACGACGGCCAGGTAAAGACGGCTTTTACGGCGCGGCGTCATCGGGCATCCCCCCGACGCGCGGACGGATCGGCCGGCGCGCCGCCACGGCGCATACGCAGGGCGCGCGCCTGCTGCCTGCGGATAGCGTCGAGCAGCTGTTGCCGGCGCCACAGGGTATGGGCTATCAATCCGGCCAGCGAAGCCAGGGTAACCGCTACCGCCAGCCAGACGTAGAAACCATAGCCGCCCATGGCGAAAAACGCCGTCCAGGAGGTGAAAGCCGGGCTCACGATCGCCGCGCCTTATCAGCCAGCGCCACCGCCCACGGGCGATGGCGGTCCTGTTGCAATATCAGGTTGCGTAAACGCATCAGCGTCAGGGTGGCGAAAAACAGCAGATAACCGAAGATCGCCCAGCGCAGCGGAGTGCGCATGCTGGGATCAATGCTTTGTTGCATATTGGTCGAGCCTTGATGCAGGGTATTCCACCACTGCACAGAGTAATGAATAATCGGGATATTGACCACGCCCACCAGGATCAGAATGCCGGCGGCGCGCCCGGCCAGGCGCCGATCTTCAAACGCGTTGTACAGCGCCATAACGCCGAGGTAGAGAAACAGCAATACCAGCTCCGAGGTCAGCCGGGCGTCCCATACCCACCAGGTACCCCACATGGGTTTGCCCCAGGCGGAGCCGGTAACCAGCGCGATAAAGGTAAACGCCGCCCCCACCGGCGCCATGGCCGCCGCCGCCAAATCGGCCATCTTCATCTGCCAGACCAGGCCGATAAACGCGGCAACGGCCATCGCGGCATAGATACCCATGGACCACATGGCGGCGGGCACATGGATATACATGATGCGGACACTATCGCCCTGCTGATAGTCCGGCGGGGCGAAACCGAATCCCCAGCCCCAGCCGAGCAACAGCGTCGCCGCGCTCGCCAGCGCCAGAACCGGTATCAGCCGGCCGCACAGCTGGTACAGCCGCTCCGGCTTCGCCCACAAATGTAGTGTCTTCCACATTATTGTTTTGCTCACAGTAAAAATACATAACACGGCCTGTTCTTGCCGGCAGGCCGCAGGTTATTGCAGACTCACGCGCAGCGCGGCGGCGGCGGCGAAAGGCGCCAGCAGCGCGCTTCCCGCCAGCAGGGCGCCGAGGATCGCCAGATAGCCGTCAAAGGGCAGCCCCTGCGCGGCGTTATCCAGCGCGGCGGTGGCAAATATCAGTACCGGTATAAATAATGGCAGCAACAGCAGGCTTAGCAGCACCCCGCCTTTACGCAATCCCAGGGTCAGGCCGGCGCCGATAGCGCCGATCAGGCTCAGGGTGGGCGTTCCCAGTAATAACGACAGCGCCATTGCCTGCCAGGTGTGGCGGTCCAGCGCCAGGAACAGGGCCACCAGCGGCGATAGCAGCAGCAGCGGCAACCCGGTGACCAGCCAATGCGCGCAAATTTTGCCCATCACCACCAGCGGCAGCGGCAGCGGCGACAGCAGCAACTGCTCAAGCGTGCCGTCATGAAAATCATCGCGGAACAACCGCTCCAGCGACAGCAGGCAAGCCAGCAGAGCCGCCACCCAGATGATGCCCGGCGCGATCCGCCGCAACAGCTGCGGTTCCGGCCCCACCCCCAGCGGGAATAGCGTAATCACGATCAGGAAAAACCACAGCGGATTCACGATATCGGCGCGGTTGCGCAAGGCCAGCCGCAGCTCGCGGCGCACAATCAGCCAGAACATGGCGCCGCCTCCTCCTGCCGTGCGCCCAGGGCCATTTTGCGCACCCGCGCATGCGTGTCCGGCAGCGCCTGATGGGTGGTCAGCAGCACGCTGCCCCGCGCGTCGGCGTGCGCGGCAAACAACGACATCAGCTGCGCCACGCCTTGTTGATCGATGGCGGTCAGCGGTTCATCCAGGATCCACAGCATCGCGGAGCTCAGCCACAAACGGGCCAGCGCGATACGGCGCTGCTGGCCCGCGGACAACCCCGTCGCGGGCAGGTCCTCGTAGCCCGACAACCCCACATGCTCCAACGCCCGCCACAGGTCCGCCTCATTGCGTCCGCCGCCGCCCAGCGCCTGGAAGAACGCCAGGTTTTCCAGCGGCGTCAGGGACAAATTAATCCCGGATAGATGGCCGATAAAAAGCATCTCGCGGTGATACAACCCGCGCTCGCGGCG
The DNA here is from genome assembly GCF_047324145.1 of Sodalis sp. RH24. Classification (NCBI taxonomy): domain Bacteria; kingdom Pseudomonadati; phylum Pseudomonadota; class Gammaproteobacteria; order Enterobacterales; family Bruguierivoracaceae; genus Sodalis; species Sodalis sp. RH24. The sequence continues at coordinate 5,215,901 of NZ_CP178729.1, read as the reverse complement.
AATCGGTTGCTGCCGCCAGCTGACCTGGCCCTCGTCCGGCTGCGCAAGCCCGGCCAGGATCCGCAATAAAGAGGTTTTACCGGCGCCGTTGGCGCCCTCGACCTGGACAATATCCCCGGGGGAAATGCGGAAGCTCAATCCGGAAAACAACACGCGATCATCACGAATACAGGACAGGTTGTTTGCTTCCAGCATCAGAAACCCAATTCATCATTAATTGTATGGCGATCATAGCATAGGCGACTATCGCAGCGCTGTTCATCGCCATTGCATTCTTTTTCGGTCCAAGAAGGATTGTATTAGATCAATAAAACGCAACAAATACCAGCAAAGTTAAAATTTTGTTACGTATTGCCCCCCGCTGGTGACAATTCTACCGGCGACTCCGCCGACCCGGCGGACTTCTTTTAGCGCCGCCGGAACAAAATACCGCTACGCTTATTGATTAACAGCGAATGTATTAATAACCCGACGGATACGGATGAGGAATGCGGATGAGCGAGACCAACAAACATGATGATCCCGGCGTCGCCGTGGAGAGTGACGAGCATGACGCCAATACCGATATCGAGGTGAAAGAACAGAATCTTCCTTCGCGCGCCGCCGCCATACATGAAATGATCCGCGAAGAGGGTGAAAAGGAGCTGGAACGCGACGGCCAGGCGCTGCTGTGGTCGGCGGTGGCCGCCGGCCTGTCGATGGGCGCGTCGCTGATGGCCAAGGGTATCCTGCATGCCCATCTGCCCGAGGGCGCCGCGGGCTTTTTGCTGGAAAACCTGGGCTACACCCTGGGTTTTATTATTGTCATTATGTCGCGCCAGCAGCTGTTCACCGAGAACACCCTGACCGCAGTGCTGCCGATTATGCAAAAGCCCACCGGCCATAATATCCTGATCCTGCTGCGATTGTGGGGCGTGGTGCTGCTGGGCAATCTTGCCGGCACCGCGGTGGTGGCGTTTGCCTTTCTCCATATGCCGATTTTTAATCCGGCCACGCGCGAGGCCTTTGTCGCCCTATCGCAGGCAATCATGGTCAATCCTCCCGGCGATATGTTCGCCAACGGCATTATTGCCGGCTGGATTATCGCCTCCATGGTTTGGATGATGCCTTCCGCGGGCAATGCCAAAATCCTGGTGATTATCCTAATGACCTACCTGGTGGGGATTGGCGATCTTACCCATATTGTCGTGGGTTCGGTGGAAGTGTTCTACCTGGTCTTTAACGGCGATATCCCCTGGCATCACTTTATCTATCCGTTCGCCCTGCCCACCCTTGCCGGCAATATCGTCGGCGGCACCTTTATCTTTGCCCTGCTCAGCCATGCGCAGATCCGCAACGACCTCAGCCGCCAGCGCAAGGAAGCGCTGAAAAAAGACGCCGCCCGCGACGGGCAACGGAAAGACCGCCGCCAGAAGGTGGATACCGGTGAGGAGTAGCACGGCAGGGCCTGGCGGCGGAGGCCCTGACTGCCGCGCCGCGCGCGGGCAAACGGATTTTTTTGCCCGCGTTTGTCGAAGGAATGAGCAAACGCGCCGTTAAGTGCTTATTTTCGGTGCATAATCGGGTATAATCATGCCCGCTACAGGGTCCTCGTAGTTAAACGGATATAACAAGCCCCTCCTAAGGGCTAGTTACAGGTTCGATTCCTGTCGGGGACACCAACACCGCCTAAATCCGCATAATTCCAGCTAAACAAATCCCGTCTCGATTCGCGTCACGTCTGCATGCGAACTAAACCCACCTGAAACTCAAGCAAAGAGTCGATCTTCTTCGCCGCGATAAGCCGGTTTCACCCTGATGCGCCGCAAGACGACGGCTTTATTATCGTTACGGCGGCCAGTAAAAGGGCTGGTATATATCCACGACCGCCATCCCTTAGCGATGACGCGGGAGGTACGCCTCTAATGGCTATCGCCCAAGACAACGCTGGGAAACGCCGAAGAGCTGGCGCACGATTTCACCATACCGGCTGAAAATTTTCTTTCAACCCTGTCAGTCAAGCTATCGGCAATACTCACAACGACAAAGTAGGGATTATCAAATAGACCGATAATCATGAGCTGTAACCGCCGATTCATTTCATGAATTTGTATTCCCCCATTGTTCTACTTCCGTAATGCGAATAACTTGTAATTATTACCCCACAGATAATTTTTTATTCACCCTAGAAAAATTTTACTATCTGCACACCATTTATCTTTCTGTGACCCTCATTGTGATTAATTTAAGTTTTTAAGCAAACAATGCATTCGAAGAGCGTGCAAGCTATTAAGCATCGAAAGTAATAATTCACAAATCAATACTGGGTAAAAGTATGGAAGAAATACTCACTGTTTATGCCAATCCACCAGCAATAACAAAAAATTGTATAGATATTCCTTTTGACCGTTCAAAACCGTTCAGTAGTATATTATGTGGAGTTTATAACGCCTCTGATGCTGTTTTCCAAGAAATAAATGCCAATTTATCACATATAGAAAACGTTGTGCCTATTCATAAAAATGCCAGAGAACAAATTGAACAGGCACAAAAGGATATTATCGAGGCAAAACTGGCACACTTAAAATTAATGGCTACCGAATCAACCAAGCTGGACGCGCATCAGCAACAAGTGAAAAAATTGATTGAAGATCAAAAAATTTCTTTAAATCACAGGAACGCCGACTTGGAGAGAGTGAGGAATTTACAGACAAACCTACATAACAAAATGCAAGTTTCTCTAACAAAACAACGAGAAATTTCTAACTCTATTGTGGCAACAAGCGTACAAAGCACACAGGCACAATTCCGTACACAGATGGCAAAAAGTATGGCATCTATGCAACTCGCTGGTGACTTGCTTGGAAAATCTAGAGCTTTTCAGCAAGCAAAAAAAATAGCGGAAAAACAAAGGCAAGAAGATGAGCACCGGTTGCAGGAATTAGCTAGAGAAAATGAAAAACTTCAAATGCAACTGCTTGAATTGCAGAAAAATGAACAAGAAATACAAAGATATTCTTACAGGCGTAATTTTGAACTAGAAATAATCAAATCACAATACAATTCTGCGGAAACCCATCAACAGGCCGTTAAGAGTCGCCACGAGGAAGCGGCAGAGCGTTATAAATTATATAATAAAGAAATTCATAGCATTAAAAATTTGGTTAATATATTCGGAGTTAAAATTGACTCACATTCTTCAGTTGCGCAAAAAGATATTGAAATAAAAAACAACATCATCACTCTTAAAGAAAAAGCACAGCAAGTTGAACAATGGCTTAAAGAAACCCATGCAAGGCTTGCATTACAACAAAGCCACCCATCTATGATAAATCATCATTTTGATCATTGCATTAATGACCTAAATAACTCAGATCTTGAACCCGAGCCAAAAGAACGCCTGATTAAAAAATGGGACGAGTTGCGTCATACGGAACTAAACAACAAGAAAATAATAATATCAGGCTCAGAACTTGAATTAAGCAATATAACTCATATCCATAATCAAATTAATGAATGCATTGTATATTTCAAAGAAAAAGAAGAACAGTTGAAAAGATATGTTGCCAGGCGCGATTTCGAGCTAAAAATAATAAAATCACAATACGAATCAGAAGAAATCCATCATCGAGCCGTTAAGAATCGCCACGAGGAAGCGGCAGAGCGCAACAAATTATATAATAATGAAATTGATAGCATCAAAAATTTGATTGATATATTCAGAGTTAAAATTTACTCTCATTTATCAGTTACGCAAAAAGATATTGAAATTAAAAACAACATCTTCACTCTTAAAGAAAAAGCACAAAAAGTTGAACAATGGCTCAATGAAACTCATGCGAGACTTGCATTACAACAAAGCCATCTATCAATGATAAATCATCATTTTGATCATTGCATTAACGACGTTAATAACTCAGATCTTGAGCCGGAGCCAAAAGAACGCTTGATTAAAAAATGGGATCAGTTGCGTCACACTGAGCTAAATAATAAAAAAATAATAATTTCACGCTCAGAACTTGAATTAATAAATATAACTAATATCAATAGTAAAATTGATGAATACATTGCATATTCCAAAGAAAAATCAGCCAAAGTTGACTCATTGATTAATAAACTTAGCTTTTTGAACACTAAGCAACAAACCCTGAAGAAAAATGAAGTTACCAATTGTGAGACATTGGTATGTGACCTGGGCACGCAGGCTAAATGGGCATCGATTGAGGCAAGTCAGACGCTCGCTTTTGCCGGTGGAATAGCCGCGGGTGTCCCCGCTGAGCTGAACGACACCGTAAATGGAATAATCCATGCTGGAATGCATTACTCTGAAACGTATGCCGCACTTAAAGCGCTCGTTAATAGCGGTGACGTACTTGGTAACGTATCCGAGGCTATGAAGGATAAATGGGTAGCTCATCTCGACAAAATGGTTGCAGCCCAAGAAAGAGGCGGTGTTGCTGAATTTTTTCAGGCAGGAGTGGAAGGGGGCAAGCTTGTTACTGATGTTGTCACACTAGGCGCGGCTGGCGTTGGCGCCGTGAAGCTCACTAAAGCTGCTGCAAACGCTGGAGTTTCAGCGGGTCAGCGCATCGCAGCAAAAGTTGCGTCGCGAATGGATGCATCACCACCAGGAACAAAAACTGTTAAGCAAGCAGATACCGGAATGGTTTGGGGTGAAGGAAACATGAAGCAAGGTGATCCATTTGAAACTTTCATCGGTAAAGAGTATTTGCCCGAAAGTATTCAATCACCTAAACCATTTGAAGCTTTCGATTTTCATGATAAATTAACTGGCGTAGCGGTGAGCGTTAAAACATTAGATACTCTCACGCCGTCGATACTTAAAAAGCCAGCAGGTATATATAGCAGGTTAACCAGGTATGTTAACAAAGCGAAGAATTTCAAGCAGCAACAAATGAAGGATTTCTCTCTTACTTCTGAAGAAATTTCTTCACGGGAAATATTCTTAGGTGTGCCAGCAAAAACTCCTACGGCGCAGTGGGAACAGATTAATAAAGCCATCAAGTATGGTGAAGAGAATGGCATAAAATTCACAATATTCAAGGTGGAATAATATGAGTGCCTTTGTAAAATCAGAATGGGCAACCATCCTTTCTAACCAAGATTTTATCTGTATAAGCACTTGCTCCGGCTACAGAGGGGGCCAGCGCGATCCCAAAGGGGTTCAGCACATTATAGATCCTAAAAGCGCGGACGATGATGTTGGTTTGCTTATTTTAGATGCGTTATCACATAGCAGGCTTGTCCTGCCACGATTTCGCCAGGATGTTGTAATCCACCCGGATACAGTTTTCGAGCCTGAATTTTATGACAATAAACTCATGGAAGAAAGATATGATGCATGGGTGGAATATATCATGAAGAGGTTTTCTTATAAAAACGAAAACCAAATGTATAAACAGTTGAAAAACTGCTCTTTGACCCGGACTAATGGTCAGATCATCTTTACTCCCTGGCATCACAAAAAATTAGCAAACTGGGATGGTGACGGCCTAACAGATGCCGATAAGGTCATCATCCCCGCCAGTAGTGTTCCCACGGAGATAGGTGCCGGACTGCGCCTCGCATTGAGCCGATGCACTGGTTGAAAAACAGCCTCGGCTTATGCCGGGGCTTTTATTTGGCTTTAACAACCGGCAAGTCTTTATACTGCGTCGTGTAGCGCGGTGAAAGCAATGTGCGCTTCATCCTCCAGGCTTGCTGTATTCCCTGCCCCGCAAACCATACTTTCCCTATACCAGAGTGGTTTATCCCGTCCAAGACCTTCATAAGCGCCTCGCTGTTAACCCGCGGCTTATGTTCATCGAATAGCGCCAGTTGAGCCACCCCCAGACCGTAAAAATCCCCCAACATAACGCCGGCTTTCTGATAGCGCATTCCTGGCAAGAAAATCCTGTCCAG